>CALXXG010000164.1 GCA_944392625.1 uncultured Rickettsiales bacterium | reverse complement strand
AACTTATTATAAAAAAAGTCTAAATTTAATTAGAACTAATCTTTCTTTTGATTTTGAAAATGAAATTGAAACTATTTTTAAATTGCTTGATGTGGATAAGATTAATCAAATGAAAAACACATAAGTTCCAAAAACTCATGCGTTTATCCTGATCAAATTATTAAAAAAGCGCATAAATTATATTGCTTCTTAAAATATATCAATTATAATAACTTATTTAAATTATATATTTATTGATATTTAAATTTATCTATGCTAAAATACATACGTCTAAGGAGGAAACTATGAATATAATTAATCAATTTAAAAGCTTATTAAAAAAAAGTAATAATAAAAGTATTTCAAATATATCTAATGCTTCATACATTCCTAAGTTAAATGAAATACATGACAAAATTTTTAAAAATGCTGTTTTATCATATATTACAGAATATACAAAAAAATTAAGTAATTTTAAAACATTAACTAGCTTAAATTTAACTTCCGAAGAACTAAATAATAAAATAAATATGTGTACAAATATTATACTTAATATTTGTTTGGAAAATGATTTAGAGAATCCTCTTTTTTCATTATATAAAAACCATTTCATTATTTCTGCTAAATTAAAATATTATGAAAATACTATTTTAGAAAATAAATCAGAAATATTTGCTAGACTAATTGCCATTAAACATATTTTTGACACAAAGTTCCTAACACCTAATAAAAAAAGAAAATTAAAAATTATTTGTGAAAATTTAATTATATCTTACAGCATTATTTCCGCACAAATCTTTAGCATTAAATCTATTGTTGAAAATTATATAAATAATATTAAAAACGAAGATATAGATTTTAACTTAAATGCATATAAAAATAATCTATATCCAATTGCTGAAACCATCATTCCAAAAATTTATAATAAAATAATAAATAGTAATATAAATGAAATAAGCAAAATAGTATTATTAGAAATTTCATTAGAACAATATATTTATGATAATAATAATACCTTAAAAAAAATATGTAATGAAGATTTTTACTCTGTTGAAGATATGAAAAAGCAAGAAATTATATTAAAAAGTCTTGTTTATTATGGAAGAGGCTACATAAAAAACGAAGATATAGTTAATTTTTATAGAAAAAAATTCTATTTCTTATGTACTATTGTTAATGAAAGTAATTTTAATGATTTATTTAATATTGAAAATTTAGGACCAATAGAATATAAAATATATGAAGAAGAATTATATAAAAAAATAGAAAAAATTGTCAATGGAACTAGCATTGAGTTAATTGATTTACCTTATATTTATAAAACTAAATGTATAAAAATTTTAAAGAAAATTTTTAAATCAAATGGTACATATGAAATAACTAATATTTTAAAAAATTATTCATTATTTCATTTATTGATGTCATTAGATAAAAAAAATGGTATAAATAATTTTTTTGACCAATATTTAATAAATATAAATAATTTAAGTGATATACAATTAAATAATACCAATGATGTGTCGATTAATTTAGAAGATAAAATAAACCTTAAATGCTTAAAGTTTTATTTAAAATTTTTAAATATAAAAACTAAAAATAACTTATTTAATTCAACATTACCAGTTGATTTTCAAGAAATAAATAATAATTTATATGAATTATATAATACATACGAAAATAGTGGTAAAATATCATCATATATATTTGATACAAATAAACAAATAAATTATTATAAGTTACCTGAAGGAATAAAAACTTTGATACTTAATGAAAATAGTAATAATAATGATTTTGTTAAAAATTTAATAGAAAATAATGGATTAATATTTCCATCGACATTAATCGAATTTAAAAATAATGATTGTAAACAACATCTAATTTTAAACAATGAATTAGAACAATTAGTCATAAATGATTGGATAGATGAAGTTTTAGAAATCCCCCCAAAATTAACTATAATTAGCATTTCAAACAAAAAAAATATTAAAATATTAAAATTTAAGAATTTCAAAAACAACTTATTATTAAAAAATACTGACAATTTTTATATATTTATGCATCGATTTTATACTTTTAAAAAGGTAGAAAAAAATGTAAGCCACGAATACATAAGTTATGATCATTTTTTTCCTCATTACAAATCAACAAATACACATTCACCTTCAATACTATCATACAATGAATTATTAGAAGAATATTCTTATAAAACAGATTTAGAGAAAATAATATTTGAAGATATAGACAAAACCATAACAATACCAAACAACTTATTATATTCGAAAATAATTATTCCAATACAAGCTGCAAATCTTTTTAATCGTCCGAAAGTTGCTTTTTTAGAAATAATCAAAAAAATATTAAATATTATAAAGGAAAATAGTGGTTACGATGCGTATAATGAAAATAATAAATGTGATAATATGATTGAAAATAAAATTTATAGAAAAAGGAAAGATAGAAAAGAAATAAGATTATAAATATACATTAAAATATATTTAATGAAAATTTTATAGTCTTTTTTTCAAGAAAAAAAGTTATTTTAAATAACTCTAACTCTCTAATTATTAAAAGAACTAACAAAACTTTCTTTTTCTAACTTTTTATTAAATAAATATAAAAATTAATATCCTACCTATATAATTAATTTTTTTACTTCATCAATTTCGTCAGCATCTAACACAATATTTTTACCATTTTTTGCTATTTGATATAATTTTTTTACTTTTCTAACTTTTAAAATATTATCATTTTCTATATCATAAGCTACTGGATAACCAAGAGATTCTGTCATATATTTTATTTTTTCGATTTTTTTATCACGAGTCATATTATCAAATTGTCCAAATACAAATTCACCTTTTTGATTGAT
>CALXXG010000163.1 GCA_944392625.1 uncultured Rickettsiales bacterium | reverse complement strand
AAACAACAAGTAATCTTTTAAATAGAATATATACAAAAAATACAGATGATAATATAAAAATCGGTATACTTTTAAAATCAATTGACACCGGTGGTTTTGCTTTAATGATTTTGATATTCGGCTTGTTGTTAGTAATACCAACACCACCGCCTATACCTACAATTGCAGGAATAATAATAATGTTTTTTTCTTTTCAAATGTCTATTGGATTACAAGAGGTTTGGTTGCCAAAATTTATAACAGAAAAAAGTATTCAACGAAAAACATTAGCAATAATTGTAGAGAAATCTTCAATTTATTTATATAAACTAGAAAGATTTACAAGAAGAAGATTAACTTTTATAAATTCAATAGTTGTAGAAAGAATAATAGGTATTATAATATTTTTCTTAGCCGCCATAACACTAACTCCAATAATTTTTGCAAATTCTGTACCAGGAACAGCTATAATATTAATTTCATTCGGACTACTAAATAAAGATGGACTTATTGTAATAATAGGATTCATAGTTGGTTTATTTAGTATATTTGTTGTATGGGCAATGGTAATATTTGGAATATCTGCTTTTTTTAAAGTAATAGAAAAAATTTTTTAATATTATAATATATTTGAATTAAACAGAGCTTCAAATTTAACCAAATATATTAAAACTAAAAACAATTCTCCATTCAATATATTTGAGTGGTATTTTATATTAAAGTCAAAATCATTTACTAGCGTAGAAATAAAATTACTTGCTATTTAATTATCTACTATTTCTAAATAAATCTTAAAGATTCATTGTAGTTGTTTAGACGGTTATAAAATATATTATTTATATTGTGCTTTACTACTGGTTTATCTTTGTTTACTAATGATATTATTAGGCGGATACCGCTATAAAATTGCTTTCATGCCTAAACCGTTCTTTTACTACAATAGTACTTTTCATAAAAAAATAAGTTTACAACTATAAGCAGACTTTTATTACATAGACCACCTGTTAATCTTATTTTTTAATTGATCTTTTTTATATATTTCTATATTTTATTACATCTCAGAATTGCTGTATATATCTATTCCATATACAAATATTTATTGAAAAGCCAAAAAGAGCTAGCTGATGTTAAAGTCTAAGTTTGCTTAAGACTTTGATAACTTATGTAAAACCTGTCAGTTTGCTGAAGATTATAAGTATAAAAGTTATCATAAAATTAATACCATCATTAAAATTCTACAATCTACCGACTTAGTTTAATGTAGCTAAACAAATAGTCATATCTTATTTATTGTCAAAATTAAACTTGGCTCGTATTATAAATAGAGATTTTAAATATATAAATAGTCTATCAATTTGATAGACTATTATATTAAAAAAGCATTGTTTATTTTTGTACTAAATTATTTGTATATTGTTATTGCTGTAAATTAGTATTTGTATTAATTGTGTTAGTATTTGTTGCGTTTTGAATATTATTTGTTACAGTATTATTAACATTATTTGTAGCTGGTTGCATAGTATTATTATTTTGATTTACTGCAGTTGGTTGTTGATTTTGTTCTTTTATAGTTTGTGACTGTTGTTGTACATTCTGTTGTTGTGTATTTTGATTGTTATTGTTATTTACAGTATTACCTTGTTGTGTTCCAAGTTGATTAACTTTGGTGTCGTTATTTGTTGTTGTAGCATTCATTGTGTTATTTGTATCTTTCGTTTCAATATTTTGTTGAGTATTACCAGGCAAAATTGCTGGTTGATTTATATCTATGTCTTTAGTTTCTAACAATATTTCCAGTACCGATTTTTTTTGATAGTTTGGATCTTGATTTTTTTTATCATTTTGCATGTCTTCAACAACTTTTATTTCTTCCTTTACAGTTTCAACTGATTTATTATTTAACATGTCACCGGTTACAACTTTTATCATTATATCTGGATTTTCAACCATACCATTCTTTGCAACATCACCCGTTTTTATTTTTTCAACATAATCCATACCATCTATAACTCTTCCAAAAACAGTATATTGCCCATCTAATTCAGGAAAAAAATCTCCTGTGACAATAAAAAATTGACTATTGGCGCTGTTTGGATCTGAAGCTCTTGCCATAGATAATGTGCCTTTTGTGTGGTGCTCGTCATTAAATTCTGCATAAAGCTTTCCAAGCCTGCTTCCACCACGTCCTGTGCCAGTAGGATCGCCGGTTTGTGCCATAAATCCGTCTATTACTCTATGAAATTTTAAGCCATCGTAAAATCCTTCTTGAGTTAGTGTTCTAATTCTTTGAACATGTAGAGGCGCTTTTGTTGGGAATAATTCAGCAATAACAACTCCATCTTTTAATTCTATATATAAAACATTTTTAGGTTCAAGACCATTATTTTGCATATTTTGAGTTAAGTTATTATCTAATGTATTTGTAACATTAGTGTTAGTAAAAGTATTACCATCTGCATTTGTAACATTATTATTATTTGTATTAGGTTGAACAGCAGTATTTACATTATTATTTACTTGAGCATTTACTGGCGCTCTTTGTACTTCTGTAGCATTAATATTAATAGAAAATAAAGTAAATAAGAATATAGAAAATAAAAATTTTGTCTTTAACATTATTTATTAATTCGTTGTTTAACTTTTTTTATCATAAAAAACATAAATAAAAAATCAAGTTTTATTTAAATAATAAGTTATTTATATAGTAATTAAACTAATAATAAATTTTTGTATAAAAGTTTAATTACTATATCAAAAGATAACTAATCAAATTTTATATCAAAGCCTTCAACCTGCAACTGTTCTTTTAGTTCTTTTTTACAATCTTCTAAGCCTTCTTGCGTCATAGCTTCTGCTCTGGCTGTCATGGCAGGTTCTGTATTTGAGCTTCTTATAAGCCACCAGTCAGTTTTATTTGTGTAGACTCTTGCGCCATCTATTTGAATAACTTTTCTGCCTTTTGCTTTCATTCTTTCGGCAATTTCGTCTGGAACTTTATATTTTATAATATCATCCGGCGTTTTTATTTTAATTTTTTTAGTTGCATAGGTTTTTGGAAAAGTTTTTCTGATGTCTTCAAGTGTTTCGTTGCTGTTAGCTAAAAAGTTTATCATTTTCATTGTAGCGACTAAGCTGTCGTCAAAGTTATGATTTTCACCATAGTATATATGACATGATGTTTCTCCGGCGATTTTTATGTTGTCCTCTTTCATTTTAGCTTTAAAAGTTGAATGTCCTGGTTTCCACATAACTGGTATG
>CALXXG010000162.1 GCA_944392625.1 uncultured Rickettsiales bacterium | reverse complement strand
TTACACATACGCCAGTTTCTTTATTTCCTTTCATTAACGCTCTTTGAAGTGCAGAAGCACCTCTCCATCGTGCCAGCAACGATGGGTGTATATTGATGCAGCCATATTTGGCTATATTTAAAATTTCTTTGGGTAAAATTAGTCCATAAGCTACAACAACAAATATGTCAGCATTTAATGTTTTTAATCTTTCCCATTCACTAGATTTTTTTAAGGTTTTTGGAGTAAAAACTGGCAATCCCAATTTAGTAGCCTCTTCAAATATTGGAGTGTTTTGAAGCTTCATGCCACGGCCTTGCTCTTTAGCTTCTTTTGTGTATACAGCAACAATTTCATGATGAGAATTATATATTTTGTTTAGGGTTGGAATGGCAAAATCTGGTGTTGCAAATAAAACTATTTTCATATTGATATATTTTTTAATATACAATAATATTTTGATTTTTATTTTTAAAGTCAAGAATAAAAGCTTAGTTTAAGTAAAATTTCTTATTAAAAATCTTGATAAAATTAATTGCAAATATATAAATGAAGTAAATAATTAAAATATTTAAAATGTTATTTAAAAGTTATTTGTTCACAATTTTTATAGTTTTATTATTAATAATATTAGTTATAAAAATATTTTGTATATTTATATTTAAAAATCAGGAGTATTTTCCCGCAAAAAATATTAAAGAGGACGTTGAACCCGAGACTGTTATTGTTTTACATGGAATTGGCAAAACCAATAGGATAACATATCTTTTAGCAAAAAGAATTTCTGAAGCGGGTTTTGAAGTTTACAATATATCCTACCCATCAAAAGAATTTACTATTCAAGAATTAGCTGATTTTTTAAATAATAGAATAAAGGATTTTGGTATTAATGAAAAAGCTAAACTAAATATAGTTGCCCATTCTATGGGTGGTTTAATTACAAGGGCTTATATAAATAAATATAAACCCGGTAATTTAAATAGAGTTGTTATGATTGGGACGCCAAATCATGGTAGTGAATTAGCTGACATATTTAAGGATTGGTTTATTTATAGACTTAAGTTTGGCAATAGAGCTAGCAGACAATTGGGCACTGATTTATATGGATTAAATAATGATTTAGGCGTTGTAGACTATGACTTGGGTATAATAGCTGGCAAAACTTGGGGGAGTTTTATATTTTCTAAGCTTTTACCTGGAGATGATGATGGAATTGTTAGTGTTGAAAGCACAAAACTTAATGGTATGAACGACCATATTGTTATGAATTTTCGCCATACTCCTGGATTGTTATATAAAAGTGTAGCAAATATGGCTATAGGCTATTTAAAAAACGGAAATTTTAATAATTCCTATAAGTAAAGCTATTTTTCATTTTTTACTTCAAAATCGCTTTTTGAATTTTCTACATAGATTATTCTTTGAGGCAGTGCCATTTTTATATTGTTTTCATTAAATTTATTAAATATGTCCACTCTTAAATCGTTAATTATACCTTGCTTGTTTGCTATATCTGCTATATAGCAACTTAAAGTAAAGTCTAAAGTATTGTTTGAAAAATCATTAAAAGCTATAAAAGGCTGTGGTTTTGACAATATTTTTTTATTACTTTGCGCTCTGTCCAATAAGATTTTCATAACTGCCCTTGGATCATTATTTATATCAACTAAGAATCTTAAATCAATTCTTGTTTGCGTGTTGTTATGAGTCATATTGACCAATATGTCAGACATTATGTTTGCATTCGGTATTATAATGCTTGATTTTGTTCCTGTTTCAAGCTCCGTAGCTCTTATATTAATTTGTTTTACGGTTCCCTCTTGTCCATTAATATTTACTACATCACCAATTTTTATTGGACGTTCAAATAATATTATAACCCCGGAAATAAAATTGCTGACTATATTTTGCAAGCCAAGACCAACACCAAATGATAAAGCACCAGCTATAATGGCTAAATTATTGACGCTTCCGCCCATTACAGCTATTGCTAAAAAAATTGAGATTACAAAGCCAACAAAACTAAATCCAGATGATAAAGAACTTCTTGCTGAATAGTCAATATCCATTTTTTCAAGTGTATTTGATAAAAATCTAATTTTTATAAATTTAAATACGGCCATTGAAATAAAGTATACAAGTATTCCTAATAATATTGAAGTTATAGATATTTTAACTCCGCCAACTGTGAATCCTGTTAAAAATCTCCTAATATTTTGAATTAATAAATCTGTTGATACTCCCCATAGGCCCAATAATATAAATATTGTAAATGTTAATATTATTGGATTTATTATCAGACCAAACCATATGTCAAGTTTCCATAGATTTCTGCGTTTTATTTTTAGAACTCTAGTCCAAAATTTTAATAGCAATAATTTATGAAATAAAACTTGAACGGTGTTTGAAATTATATAGGCAAATCCTATAATTAATACTGTTAATATTGAATGGTTTAAAATAAAATTAGATAGGTTTATAAAACCAAAAAGTGAAATTACGAATACTATAATTGCAAAAAGATAAACTAAAAGTTTAATTTTATCAAAAATTGTTAATTCGCCATAATCTTCGTCATTAGTTTGTTCTGTATTATTTTGAGCGGGTTCTGCTGTATTTTCTGATATTTTAGTTTGAGTTGTTTTATTATTTTCTGCGGTTGTTAAAGTGGCTTGACTATCAATTGTATTTTCTGTTTTTGAATTTTCTAAATTTTCATGGCATTCAGTATCACTTATTTGTTTGAATAGCGGACCAGCTATTAGAACTATACATAACGTTTTTACGGCACATGATATGAATTTGATATATAAAATTAGGTCTGTTGGATATTCTGCTTTTATGGAGATAGTTTCAAAAAAATGTATTATTGCAATTAAAAAAATTGAAAGACTGAAAACAAAATTTAAAGATCTAGCCTTTGCATCACAGACGCTAAAAAGTCT
>CALXXG010000161.1 GCA_944392625.1 uncultured Rickettsiales bacterium | reverse complement strand
TATCAACAGGAATATCTTTTTCCTGTGCTATTGTTTCAACAACAAATAAAATTTCTCTACTTCCAGTACTTTCTAAATTTTTAGCCATTTTAAAACCTATTTATTCTACAAAAAAACCCGTTTATTTAACATAAATGGGATTAAAGAAACCAACATAATAATTATTTTATATTATATTATATTTTAAATTGCAAGATAAATCTGACAATTTTTTAATCATTAATTAATATAAATATTTTTTATATTTTATAATTTATAATTTTTAAATAATATTTCTTATTTTATAAAATTGTTCCAGATTTGTGATATGGAACAATTTTTAATGCAAAATTTTTTTAATATTTTAAAAATGGTTCGTCATCATAATCAATTATTTCAAATACACCATTTTTTATTTTTATAATTGCCAAACGTCTTTCAAGCAATCCGTTACTTAAAAATCTAAATCTACCATTTACACCATTAAATCCTTGATAGTTTTCTAATGCATATTTAAAATTTTCTCTATCTTGAGCTTTTGCATAGGATTCAATTATAGCTGTAACAGCGTCATATGCCAGTGAAGCGACTCTTAATGGATATTCTTGGTAAACATCATAATACATATTTTCAAAATTGACATAATTATTTGGATTTGGTGCAACAAACAATGTATTATCAAAATTTGGATTATTGTATAAAGTGTTGTTTAACCATTTGCTTGAACCAACCATTAAAGGTTTATGTTCACCAGTATAATGAGCAACATAATCACCTATTTTTAACAATTCATCTCCGCTATCTGGAAGTAAAAGAGCATCAGCATATATTTTATCTTGATCCGTATATTTAAACTCAACATCAACATTTAATCCTTCAGCTTTTGCCAATGCTTTCTCTTGTTCATATTTTTCATACACTTCATCTCTAAAAGCATTTGAACCCAATAGGTTATTTACTTTTTTTTGTAAATTTTTGTCATTTTTAGTATAGAACTCGCTTTTTACTATTTTAGCATCCTTCCTAAATATAACATCCTTAAATGCATTATTAGCTATGCTTCCATAAACATCATTTGGAAACATTGCGGAAAATCCATAAAAATTTTCATAGTCTATTAAATAGCTTATCATCCTATAGATTTCTTGCTGAGGAGTTAAACCCATTATATATATGTTCGGATGTTTATCGTCCAATATTGTTTGATTGTCCGAAAACGATAAAACCATCACATCATTCATTTCTGCTATATCCATTATAGCCTTAGTTGATTGGGTGAACAATGGTCCTATAATTATATCAACATTATCTCTAATTGCAGCATTTATAGCTTCTACAGCGCCAAATGCTGTACCTTTTGTATCATATGGCATTAAAGAAATATTATTAAGCTTATTATTAAACATTGATAATTCTGCAGCTCTAAGCATTATATTACCAATTTTTTCAGCTTTTCCACTTAATGGCAATAATACACCAACAGATAACTTGTCATTTTTTTGATTGTCAACTAAATCATCAGTTTCTATACTATCATATGGTTCATATTGCCCATCTATATTTATGTTTTTACTTGCGGATTTTGGAGTGCCACAAGATGTAATAAATAATAAACAAGCAAATATAGATAGTAAATACATCATCTTAAAGTATGACTTTGAATTATAAATATTTTTTTTATTGTTCATATTCATAAACTATATTATTAATATTACATATTATTTTCTAGGTATTCCCTTAAAACTCTTGTAATTTTATATGAGTTTCCGGCACCCATTACTATAATAACAAACTTTTTATTACTATTAGAAATTATTTTTTCTATTCTGTCAATAACTTCTTGATGATTTTCTATATATAATATTTTATCATTATTAAGTAGTTTATTGACGTCTATATCATCCATAAAACTTTCTCTTGATTTATATATTTTTGTTATAATTGGATAATCAGCCAATAATAATGCATTTTTATATTCTTCTACATTTTCTTTTATTCTTGAAATAAGATGCGGTTCAAGTACAGCAATAAGCTCATCTCCATCATTCATACTGTTTCTTATAGCATTAAGTGTACAATTAATTTGAGTATGATGGTGGGCATAATCATCATATAGCTGTATTCTGTTGTTTGAAAATACTAAATCCATCCTTCTTTTGCTGCCAGAAAAATTTTTAATAACTTCTTTTATCGTTGACATCCTTACTCCAAGTTCAAGCGATAAAATTGAGGCTATTGTTATATTTTTTGTATTATGATCACCAAGTATTTTGTATTCAATTTCATTATCATTTATAATAATTTTATTTTTATCTTTTTTAACCTTTACAAGATTTATAAATTCAGGTATTTTTTTAAGTTTTGTATTAAACGTGTAGGCAATTACCTTAATATTTTTTTGTTTAAAAATATCAAGCATTGAATTAATTAAATCAAGAACATTTTGATCATCATAATAGAAGACAATTTTGCCATTTTTTTGTATTGTTTTTAAAAAATTTTTGAAATTTTCTTTGTATTCATCAAAATTTTTAAATCTTTCCGGATGCTCCATTTCTAAATTATTTAAAATAACATATTTTGGGTTATAGTTTAGAAAATTTCCATCATATTCATCAGCTTCACAAACGTAATAGTCAGAATTTCCAACCCTATAGGACTGGTTCCATTCTTTTACTATTCCGCCAACAAAAACTGTTGGATCAAAATTATCCTTTTCTAATATTAAAGAAATTAATGTAGTAGTAGTAGTTTTGCCATGCGTTCCAGAAACTGCAACAACATTTTGGTTATTCATAATATATTCGCCCAAAAATTTCTGCCATTTAATAGTTTTTCTAGTTTCCATCGCCACTTTAGTTTCTTCAATGGTTTTATATCTATCCTTATATAAGAGTGCCGGACTAAGCACAACTATATCAACGTTTTTTAGGTGATTTACATCATGACCTTTATATATTTTAATATTATTTTTTATTAATTGTTCTGTATAATCTCCAACCTCGTTTAAATCACATCCAGAAACTTCAAAACCTTTATTTTTAGCTATACAAGCAACCGCAGAAATTCCACTCCCATTAATACCCATGAAGTGAACTTTAGTTTTCTTTTCTATCATTTTTTCTCCATAATATAATAAACGTTTAATCTTTAATCTGCGAATTCAACAACTCATTTGTTATAATTAAACCATTATTTTCAAGTTCTTTAATTAGTCCTCCAGCTTCTTTAACTAATAATAGGGGCAATTCGTAATTAATATTATTTTGCTGAAGAATAGCAATGTCATATTTTCCATTTGCAAGATTGCAAATATTTAAAATATCACAATTTGTTATTGCTACATTTTTGTACTTATTTATATATTTATTTTTGAAATCTTTATCGCCTGTACTGTTTATAACAACCAATGCTTGTTCTAAATTAGACCTAGAAGAAACTCTAATTCTTCTAGCATTCACATATGCCCCTCTTCCTTCCTCAACAATAAAAGTCTCTTGAGTTATTGGATTGTCAATTATACCACAAATAGTTTTGAATTCACCGTTTTTATCTTTTTTTTGCAAGGCTATTGAAATAGCAAAATATGGAATTGCATGCAATAAATTTATTTTTCCGCACAATGGATTTATTAGATATCTAAAACTAGAATGAAAATCTTGTTCATTATATTTTTCATCTAAAAATATAATATCATAATGTGGCTTCTTTGCCTTAAAATAATCAAATAATTTTATTTTAATAAATTCTATTGTCATATTTGCAAATTGCTCTGGTCCTCTATGAGAACTCTGCAAATTCTCAAGCTCAACAAAATCTCTAGCGATCTTATCGCTAACTTTTATAATAGAATCTTGAATAATAGTCAAATCGCCTGAAAATAAAGCCATCTTCTAATAAATATTGTACATGTATAATAGTTTTAAAACATTAAAAAAATAAATACAAGTTATTTTATATCAATATAGGCTTAATTACTTAAAAATATACATTATTAATCAAGATAAATCTTGAATTATAAAAAAAACTATTTTAAGTTTTTTTAAAAAACAATTTTAAATCAATATGAATAAAATAAAATTAAAAGACTGCTTAATAGTAATAGCCTGCAAAGAGGAAAGTGAAGGATTATTTGAAACATTAAATACAAACTTAATTTTTACAGGTGTTGGAAAAATTAATGCAGCCTATTATTTAACAAAAAAACTTGAAGAGATGAAATATAACAATAATGTCCCAAAATATGTTATAAATTTAGGCAGTTGTGGAAGTAAAAAATATAAAAAAGGAAGTCTTGTGTATTGCAATAAATTTATTCAAAGAGACATGGATGCCACAGCCTTTGGATACGAAAAAGGGGTAACTCCAAGTGATAATTTTCCATTAATTTTAGAACATAATTATATTATAGATAATCTACCAAACGGTGTATGCGGCAGCGGTGATAGTTTTGTAACAACAGAAAAAGTTGATAATAGAATAGATTTAGTTGAGATGGAAGCCTATGCCCTAGCAAGAGTTTGCAAATTAGAAAACATTGACTTTATCGCTATAAAATATATAACTGATGGACTAAATGAAAATGGCAGTGAAGATTGGGATAAAGAGGTAAAAAGTTCTGCACAAACTATGTTTGACTATTTAAAATCTATTACCTATTAAATATTATAGTGCTATAACTACAGCACTATAATTTACTAAAATCCATAGTCTTTTACTAATAACTCGGCTATTTGTACTGCATTTAATGCAGCTCCTTTTCTTATATTATCGGAAACAATCCACATATTTAAACCATATTTTACAGATGGATCTTTTCTGATTCTTGAAACATATACTTCATCTTGACCAGCACAATCTCTAGGAACTGCATAAATATATTCTTCCGGCTTATCCAGAACTAAAACACCTTCTGCATCAGACAAAGCATCTCTCGCCTGTTCAGCTGTAATAGATGACTCAAACTCAACATTTACAGATTCAGAATGGCAGGCAAAAACTGGGACCCTAACACATGTCGCAGATACTTCAATATCTTTATCTAATATTTTTTTTGTTTCTTGGACCATTTTCCATTCTTCTTTATAACTGCCATCTTCCATAGGTATATCAATTTGTGGTATCACATTAAATGGAATTGGTTTTTTAAAATGTACAGGCTTTAAAAATTCATTTTCATATATTTTTTTTGTATGATTAAATAGTTCATCCATAGCTTCTTTTCCAGCTCCTGATACTGCTTGATATGTTGAAACTACGACCCTTTTTATTTTAGCTATATTCATCAGTGGTTTTAAAGCTACAACCATTTGTATTGTGGAACAATTAGGATTTGCTATTATATTTCTATTTTTATAATTTATAATCTCTTGCGGATTTACTTCCGGAACAACTAAAGGTATATCTTTATTCATTCTCCAAAAAGAACTATTATCAATGACAACGCATCCAGCTTCTGCAGCTTTTTTTCCATAAACCTCAGATACACCGGCACCAGCTGAAAATAAAGCAATATCTGTTCCAATAAAGTCATATTTTGACAAATTTTGAACAATTAATCTCTTTTCAAAGCCATAACTAACTTCTTTACCTTCAGAATTTTCTGATGCCAAGGCTACAACTTCATCTGCTGGAAATTTTCTCTCAGCTAATACTGACAACATTTCTCTGCCAACATTTCCCGTAGCCCCAACTACCGCTATTTTTTTAACCACTTTAACTCCTTATTTTAATTATTATATATAAAGCAATTATTTAGTATTGTTACCTTCAACACTAACAATTTTAATTCTATAAATTAATCCTGATTTTTTCATTAAATCAATCGCACTATCAATATTAATATTTTTAATATCTTCATTTTGTTGTTTTGCTTGCTGAATATTTTTTTGAAATGACTCCTCATTAAGAAATTCACCTATATAAATCAAAATAACATCGCCAACTCTATTATTTAAAAGTTTTTTTCCAATAATATTATTAGATTTATTATCTACTTTTATTTGAAATGATATTGGAGTTGAAGAAAAATTATTAAAATCAGAACCTTTTGTAACAAGCATTTTAACATTTACAAGATCGCCATTTTTTATTATTCTACCTTTTTTAGAACTAGGTTCAAACTCTTTTTTAAGTGCTTCCATCTCTTTTTCTTTTTTTAGTTCAGCAAGTCTCTTCATTTCTTCTATTTTTTCTTTATTTAATCGCTTTTTTCTTTCTTGTTCTCTATTAAAATTTTTAATATAAACTTCATCAGTAATAGCTTTAAACACATTAATTTTCTTAGGTTTTTCTATTTCCTTATTATTAACTGCATTTTTTTTATTATTTTCATATATATTATTAATACCAGTTTTTACATTGCTATATTTATATATAATAACCAATGCAACAAACAAAAAGAATAACATTCTAAAAAGTTTATTTGAATATAATGTATCTAAACTTTTTTTAATTCTTGTTATAATATCCATATTATTACCTCTTATATTTATTATACAAATAACTTTCTATCTCCGTAATCTCTTTATCATTAAGATATTTATTAAATACTATAATTTCAAAAATATTACCACTAAACCCAACGCTGCCACTACCACCAATATATATATATTGTTGTCTTGTCGGTGTTTGATTTGTCAAAGATACAAAATCTTTTTTATTGCCTCTTTTTATCTCTCTTTTTGTTTTATTACGTCTTATAACAGATATTCCGTCATTAGCGCCAGATAAATTAGATGGAGTCACTGAAAATGGTCCATTAATAATATAGGTTGATGAACTTGAATAGTTATTTGGAATAGCAACTATAAAAACTGTATAATCTTTTAAGTTAAACGAATTATCAGATCTCATTTTACCAGAATTATTAAAATATATACCATTTACACCATCAATAGATTTATTTTTTTTTAATACTGGCTTTGTAGACACCGGTTCAAATACAAGTCTATTTTTGCTTAAGTCAATTAAATTATCTACAGAATCACCATCTTTTAAATCTTTGTTAAGATGTGATGTTTCAATCCAAAGAACCAAGCTATCATCATCAGCAAAATCAGCTTTAGAAGTTATATTTATAGCATTTGCAATTCTGGCAGATCTTATTAATTTTGAAGCAGCAATAGCAAAACCAAAAAGAATTGATGATGCAATAATGACCATTGTCAATTCTATCATAGTAAAGCCAAATATATTACTTTTTTTCTTCATACTATTCTTTATAAAATGTTAATCTGCTGTTAGAATCCGCTAAATTATTAATATTTTGTCTATAAACATTATTCAACAAATGATGTTCATAAAAACTATAATACTTATTTCTTGATACTATTATATGATCTACCAACTCAAACTTATTTATATTTTTTATTGTTTCTTCAAATGAATAGGTTGTTTTTTTATCATTCGGCGATGGCTGTACATTGCCAGATGGATGGTTATGGGATAAAACAATATATCTAGTATTATTATTTAAAGCAATAGCAATAATATTACCAAAATCAAACGTCGTTAAACTTGTATTTTTATCTCCAAAAATTCTTTTTTCTATTAATTTTTGTGCTGAATTTAAAAACAAAACTATAATGTACTCGGTATCTTTTGATCCAATTTCTCTTTGAAAATATCTGGCTAATTTTGATATAGAATCTAATTTGTTTTCCTCAACCAATTCTTCCTCATTACAAAAAGTCATCATTTTTCTAAAAGTAAAAATAGCACATATTATAGCGTCAGATAATTTCATTGAATTTTTAAGATAGTTATAATCTTTATTAATTATGCTATTTATATTATAATTAAATTTTTCAAGTATTGTTTTAGCTAATATTCTAGTATCTCGTCGCGGAATTGCCATGCATAAAAAATATTCAAATATTTTATCCTTAGTAGCATTTTCATAATTATCAATTATGAAATTTCTTAATCTTTCTCTATGACCTACATCCAAATTAACTTTATCACTTTCTAGCTTCTTAACCATACTACTATTTTTAGAATTTAAATTTTTAACCTATAATATTATAAATTATATAATTTATTTTAATTATCAATATTTATTTATTGATTTTAGTAGTATTAAGATTATATGCGGTTACTAAATAATTGTGACATAAATTAACATTTAGTTCTATTAATAAAACTAAACTTATATAATATTATACCATACTATTATTCTTCATAAAATTTAAATGAATAATGTTTTAAAAATCTTAAATCACCTTCATATAAATATCTCATATCTGTAATTCCATATTTAAGCATAGCAAGCCTTTCAATGCCAGCTCCTAAAGCAAACCCTTGATAATGATTAGGATCAAGTCCAACATTTTTAATAACATTTGGATGCACCATGCCAGCCCCTAAAATTTCGCACCAATCATCCCCTTCGCCAAATTTTATGATTTTTCCGCCTTCTTTTGTACATTTTATGTCAACCTCAATACTTGGTGCTGTAAATGGAAAATAACTAGGCCTAAATCTTAATGGAACTTCATTAAGCTCAAAGAATTGTTTGCAAAATTCCATTAAAGTTGATTTTAAATTAGCCATCGTAATACCAACATCAACGTATAAACCTTCTATCTGATGAAACATTGGCAAATGCGTTGCATCATAGTCTCTTCTATAAACTTTACCTATTGTTATAACCTTAAATGGAGGCTTTCCACTTTCCATAGCCCTTATTTGAACGCTAGAAGTTTGAGTTCTTAAAACAAATTTTTTACCACTTTCATCATCTGGCATATAAAAAGTATCCTGCATTTGTCTTGCGGGATGATTTTGCGGAATATTGAGAGCCTCAAAATTATGCCAATCATCTTCAATTTCAGCGCCTTCAGCAATGGAAAAACCCATAGATTGAAATATGTTTTGCAATTCTCTTTTTACTTTTGATATAGGATGAACTAATCCTTCTTCAGCTTCTCTGACCGGAATTGTAACGTCAATATATTCATTTTTTAATGCTTGTTTAATATTTTGATCTTCTAATTCTTTTTCAATAATTGATATTTTATTTTCAGCGGTTTTTTTAAGTTCATTTACTTTTGAGCCAAAGGTCTTTTTTTCTTCAATTGGCAAATCTTTTAAATTTTGCATTAAAGCAGTTATGGAACCGTTTTTACTGAGAAACTCGTTTCTTACATCTTTTAATTGCTGAATATTTTTAACTTCAGATAGTTTTTTTTCAAAATTTATTTTTATTTTATCTAGTTTTTCCATATATCAAAATTTTTCCACATATATATGTATTTAATACAGCATTTATTTAAATTGTCAATATTTTACAAAATAAAAAACATAAAATATCATTAAAGATAAATAAAGTAAATATTAGAACGTCTATCAAAAAAGTTGACTTTTTTCTGATAATCTTTTAGATTTATATTAATGATATTAATAACTAAATTTTACATATGATTAAAAAAAGTTTTATTTTTGTTTTTTTTGTTATGTTAGGTTTGGTTAGTATTAATGTAAATGCGAAAGAGCACTATCAAGGTCCAGTTGAAAACAATACTAATCACATTCAAGAAAGCAACTCAAATAGCCCTTTTCTTGGTGCACAAAGACTAACAATTAAAGATCTGGGACCAGCTCATGATGACGATTATGTAATCCTACAGGGTTATATTGTAAAAAAACTAAAAGGTGAGACATTCCTATTTAAAGACTCAACAGGAGAAATTCAAATAGAAATTGATCACAAAAGAAATTATATACTAGAAAATGTAAATGAAAAAACTTTAGTTGAAATTTCTGGTGAATACGACAGAAATACATTTGAACCAGATGAAATTGAAGTTAAAAATCTTAAAATTATAAAACAAAATTAATATAAAAAACAATAAATTAATAGTTTTTATATTTTTAAACCTTCATTTTATAATGAAGGTTTTAATTATATTTTTTTAAAGCCACAAGTTAGACCGCACATTCTTCCCCTTATCTTCTTAATATAAATTAATTACCTCTTGCCTTAGTCTGCTATCTTACAATCTTTCTATAATTTAGTATACTGTTTTAATTCATTTAATCCTCTTTTAAGGAAAGATAGATTTCTTTTAATCCCTCCATGCTTTGTGGGGAGGTGTCAGCTTTAGCTGACGGTGCGGTGCTTTTTAATTATTTTTTTTATTTTCAATTTCTTCAAGCTCCCCACCTGTCAACTTCGTTGACACCTGATCCTCGTTTCACTCCTCCGCTACGCTGCAGCAAACTGCGGGCATGAGTTGTCAAAGTCTCAAGCAAGCTTGGACTTTTGTTTTTTCTTCCTTTCAGTCAGAAATATAACATCTAGCCTGTTTTCCCTCCTTTTAGTCGGGCAAACTGCGGGCATAAAAAACATCTAGCCCTGTTTGACACTGCGCTTCGCTTGTGCAAACTGCGGGCATTCTAACATCCAACCCTGTTGTTCTTTCAGCAAACTGCGCCCGTAAGTCGTCCAATTCAAGCAAGCTTGATTGTCCGACATTTAGGGCTTGTTTTCCCTCCTTTTAGTCGGGCAAACTGCGGGCATAAAAAACATCTAGCCCTGTTTGACACTGCGCTTCGCTTGTGCAAACTGCGGGCATTCTAACATCCAACCCTGTTGTTCTT
>CALXXG010000160.1 GCA_944392625.1 uncultured Rickettsiales bacterium | reverse complement strand
GTAATGTATATAAAAATTCATCAATACAATGTATAAGTATTTCCATGAAATTTCCTAAAGAGATGTTTCTAGGAATATTAAGTGCTATAAGAACAAAGTTATTAAAAATTTTTATAGAATTAGATAAAGACTTCGGATGCTTAGATAATTTAGATATTGACACTAATGGTAGAGAATTAAAAGAAATAAATAACAAATTAAGCATTATCATATATGAAGATAATTCAATTACTATAGGAGATAATAATAAACTTAAAAATAACCTTTTTCAAAAATTAGGAGGAAAAAAGTAATGGGAACTAAGATTGGAGATAATAATAAAATAAAAAATGCAAATTTTATAGAGAATGCAGATATCAAGTTAGAAGTAAAAGAAAAAAAAAAAAAATCTAAAAAAGGATTTTGGAAACAAGTTTTTGTTAATATAATGTCAAATTTTCTATGGAAAGTATTAGGAATATTATTTTCTATTGTCTTATTAGTAGCTTTAGCAATGTCAGTTTATAATAACTGATTTTAATTAGATTATTATAAGGATATGTAATGGGACAAACGAAGAAGCAACATTATATTACCAAAAGATTATTAGAATTATTTGTATCTGGCAATCAAATATATGAATATAGAATTTCTGCTAAAAAATTTTATCGTACAAATGTGAATAATGCTATGTGTGAAAGAAACATATATGAACATATTGATCTAAATCCAAATACTGTTGAAAATATTCTTGCTAATACTGCAGATTCAAGACTTCCACATGTAATAAAAAATGTTCTATGTAATTTGAAAAACAACAACGTCATAGATGCAAAAGAAGCAATATATAAAAATTTACCTGATTTTGTTATTTGCTATTTTAGAAGTGGTGCTGTTTTAACAGAATTAAGGACTAGTTTAAAAAAGAATATCGAAGATAAAAAAATAGAAAAATTTTTGTCTATCGTAGGCAATAGACAATATATTTTTAACCTTTCTATGACTATTATGGTAGGATATAAATTTACAATAATAGAATCTTCAAATGATAACTTTATATTAAGTGATCAATATATTTCTACTTGTTCATTAAAACCTAAATCTAGGTTTATTAATGCTAGTAATAGAAATATTGGTTTGAGAGATACTGCTATATTAATTCCTATAACGTCGAAATATTATATTTTTTTGTATAATGGCAGTAACGATTTAAATTTAAAAGATAACATGATAAATAAACTCTCTGAAGAAGAAACAAACATAATAAATACAGCAATTTATAATAATTCTTACTATAAGGTAGCTTTTAAAAATGAAAATGATATTGAAAATATAAATAAAGATACAGATTCAATCATTTCTCCAACAACTTGTATAGCTATGTTCAAAAATAATAAGTCAATTGCTACTGTAACTAAAAAAGAAGTTTTTTTATTACAAAAATATAAAGATGCATATAAATTATTTGAAAGTTGCCAATTTATTGATGAATTGAAAACTAAAAGGAATGATTTATGTCCATGTGGAAGTGGAAAAAAATTTAAACATTGTTGTATCGAAAAATATAGTATTGTTAAAAATATGTATAATGACATAAAATTAGATAATCATAAGAATTATAATATATCTAACTTTCTAACTGTTGAAAGAGGCATACCTTTAATAGAAAATGATTATTCAGATATAATCAAATTAGCAAAAGAGAAAATGACACATAAATAAATTCAACTGCATTCAAACTACATTCAAAAAATGTCAAAGTATTAGAGAATAAACAACTTTCAAAAGCAAATTCTCCTCACCTCGACCATTTTTTATAGAAGACACTGAAATATATAAAAATTCTTCTGGACATGATGAATCAAAAACTTTAGATACAATACAATTATCAGATGTTGGTTCTAAACAAAATATAACATTAAAAGCAAATAACTGTATCAATCTAGTTATAAATTCTTCAGTATCATTAAAAAAAATTAATTGATTTATAAAATTACCACCCAAGGTGGTAATTTTTACATCTGCTAATATTCTAATTCGTCTTCTTGTTTCTCTTTTGCTAATTTGATTATATCTGAATAATCATCTTCTATTAAAGGTATGCCTCTTTCAACAGTTAGAAAGTTAGATATATTATAATTGTTATGATTATCTAATTTTATGTCATTGTACATATCTTTAACAATACTATATTTTTCGATACAACAATGTTTGAATTTTTTTTTTTTTTTACAAGGACATAAATCATTTCTTTTAGTTTCCAATCCATCAATAAATTGGCAACTTTCAAATAATTTATATGCATCTTTATATTTTTGTAATAAAAAAACTTCTTTTTTAGTTACAGTAGCAATTGATTTATTATTTTTGAACATAGTTATACAAGTTGTTGGAGAAATGATTGAATCTATATCCTTATTTATATTTTCAATATCATTTTCATTTTTAAAAGCCACCTTATAGTAAGAATTATTATAAATTGCTGTATTTATTATATTTGTTTCATTTTCAGAGAGTTTATTTATTATATTATCTTTTAAATTTAAATCATTACTACCATTATACAAAAATATATAATATTTTGAAGTTATAGGAATTAATATAACAGTATTCCTCAAACCAATATTTCTATTACTAGCGTTAGTAAACCTAGATTTAGGTTTTAATGAACAAGTAGAAATATATTGATCACTTAATATAAAGTTATCGTTTGAAGATTCTATTATTGTAAATTTATATCCTACCATAATAGTCATAGAAAGGTCTAAAATATATTGTCTATTGCCTACGATAGATAAAAATTTTTCTATTTTCTTATCTTCGATGTTCTTTTTCAAACTAGTCCTTAATTCTGTTAAAACAGCACCACTTCTAAAATAACAAATAACAAAATCAGGTAAATTTTTATATATTGTTTCTTTTACATCCATAACATTGTTGTTTTCCAAATTACATAGAACATTTTCAATTACATTTGGTAGTCTTGAATCTGAAGTATTAGCAAGAATATTTTCAACAGTATTAGGATTCAACTCAATATGTTCATATATGTTTCTTTCACACATAGCATTATTTACATTTGTGCAATAAGATTTTTTAGCAGAAATTCTATATTCATATATTTGATTGCCAGATACAAATAATTCTAATAATCTTTTGGTAATATAATGTTGCTTCTTTGTTTGTCCCATTACATATTCTTATAATCTAGCTAAAATCAGTTATTATAAACTGACATTGCTAAAGCTACTATTAAGACAATGGAAAATAATATTCCTAATACTTTCCATAGAAAATTTGACATTATATTAACAAAGACTTGTTTCCAAAACCCATCTTTAGATTTCTCTTTTTTTCTTTTACTTCTAAATTGATATCTGCATTCTCTATAAAATTTGCATTTTTTATTTTATTATTATCTCCAATCCTAGTTCCCATTACTTTTTTCCTCCTAATTTTTGAAAAAGGTTATTTTTTAATTTATTATTGTTTCCAATTGCTAAAGAGTTATCTTCATAAATTATAATATTTAACTTATTATTTAATTCTTCCAGTTTCTTTCCTGTAGTATCAATATCTAAATTATCTAAACACCCAAATTCTTTGTCCAGTTCTATAAGTACTTTTAGTAATTTCGTTTTTATTGCACTTAATATTTTAATAAATGTCTCTTTAGTATACTTCATATAAATACTTATACATTGTATTTCTGTATTGTGATATACAAGAGGAGCTAAATCAGTTAAATCTTTTCCTACACCATTGTTATTGTCATCTGAAGCAAATTTTTCAATTGAGGATATGTCCTGTGAAAAACTATTATTTTTTAATTTTTCTAAAATATCACTATCTAAAGCTCCAGCAGGTAATGGTTGTCCTGTTACTTGAAAGTTTCCGTTAATTCCAGAATATATAATCTGCCCTAAACCACTTTTCCTATATGATGGTATCTGTGCTTGATTAGGGTAGCCATTTAATTCATTTGTAACCCAATCTATTAAATCTTGATTTCCAATATCTGATGCAATAATTAATAATCTACTAAATGCAACCTCCAATGATATTTCCTTATTTGCTAGTTCTTTTATAATTTTACTCTTTGCCATAAATAAAACCTCTATTCTTTGAATCCAAATTTCTCCATTCTTTCTTCTTCTCTAGTAGATAAATCTTTTAGCCATTCAGCTAATCCATTACTATCATTATTTCTTAAAAATTCAAAATATTTTACCCTATCCTCTTTTGCTATA
>CALXXG010000159.1 GCA_944392625.1 uncultured Rickettsiales bacterium | reverse complement strand
ATATTTTAACTCTGTTTCTGAATTATTGCAATAAAATTCACTTATATTTTCATCTATCCAATCTTGAACTAACTGTGTTATATCACATTTATCTTTTGCATATATTTCTTCGTATTTATTAATCATGAAATCACCTCTAATTAACTATATGCTCCTTAAAATTTTATTATTAATTTTTCCATTTTATTGATTTCTTGTTCATGCATTACTCTCAAGATTTGAAAATCAGATGTACTTTGTTTTTTTATTGTATTTTTTACTTTGTTTTAAAATTAGATAAAATAAAAACACCAAAAACAAACATGCTCTACTGTTTGCTTTTGGTGTTTTAATAAACTGTATTAAAATAAATATATTAAGAAAAAAATTGCTCAAAACAAATAAAAACAATGAAAATTTTATTGTTCTGCTGATACTAATATATCTGTATTATCTACCTTTAATGCAAAATACGGAATATTTTCTTCTCTTTCTTTGATAAAAATTACAAATGAATCACTATAATCAAAATACCTACTTTCACTAAGTTCGAAATTACGTGATGCTTTAATGTCTGCTGTACTTGTCAAGTTCACCCCACTTTCATTAAAAGAAAATTTAATATTTTGTAACGCATTTGTTATATAAACACCTTCCTCTTCTTCTATAAAATGTCCGCATAATTCATCATAATTTATTAATGTATCAACTTCTATATATGCAATTCTTAGTTCATCTGATTTTTTAAAGTCTTTGTCTCCTGCAAATGTTTTAGAATTATCTAACATATTATTATAAATTTTGTCAAATGGTTCATTAGAGTCAGTTCTATATAAAATTATCTCATCATTTCCCTTTGTAAATAATTTTACAGCATATTCTTTTCCATTATAAAATAAGATTGTTAAGTTTTTATTTAAGTTTTCATCACTGGCATTATTTATACCAAAATATTTTACTTCTTCCATACTATTTCCAAAATTTTGATTTGATAATCTATCAAAAGATGTTAAAAATTCAAATTTTTTAAATAATAGTGAATAAATAGTATAACTGCCATCTTTTTCTTCAAAATTTACTTTATTTAAATTTTCTATGTTTTCCAATCCAAACTTTTCGCTTATTTCTTGTATTATCTCATTTTTTAAATTTGGCGATGTTTTTCCTATTTTTAAATAATATCCATCATTAGATATCATATTTTTGGTAAATGTTTTTTTATTAAGTTCTCTTACTATTTCAGAATCTTTATCTGTAAATTTAATCTCTCTTCCGATTACAGTTTCAATAAATTCATTCCAAGCTATTTGAAAGTTTCCTCCCCAAATTACATTCATATCGGTATTTCCAATCTTTTCAGTATATGTAGGTACTATACTAGCTTTCCCTGTTATCTTCATATATATTTTAAACGTAGCATAGCATATTCCTGTAAACATAACTATCATTATAATAAACATCATAAAAACTTTTATAATTTTTGTTCCATTTACCTCAACTAATTTTTCTTCTATAAATATTTTTTTCAACTTCTTCTTAGCATTATATACAAGTGTCTTTATTTGTCTTTCCGTTTTTTCCATAATTTTAGCAGTCTCTTTATACGAAAGTTCTTCTATCTGTGTTAAATATATTGCTATTTGATAGTCTGTTGGTAATTTATTTATTGCTTTTTGAATTTCTTTTTTTCTATACTTACTAATTACTATTTCTTCTAATAACTCTCCTTCATGGAATTCTTGATCCTCTATATTTCCAATTTGTTTCTCACTCTTTATATAGTCGAGAGATTTTGATTTTGCTATCATATACATATATGTTTTCAAAGAATATTTAAAATTATATCTTTCTTTTTTTTCTAATATATATATAATAACATCTTGAAAAATATCTTCTGCAATTTCAATACTTTTTACATATCTGGTTATAAAATAAATAATATTTGTTTTATATTTCATAATTAATTGTTCAAAAGCTTGATTATTTCCATTAATAAATTCCTTATATAAATATTTATCTTCTTCCATCTTATCTCCATTTATCTTAACATGATTGCTTTTGCATTGTATAGGAAAATTTGACAATTATATTGCCCCTATATAAAATTTTCTGTGTACAACAAAAAAGTGACATAAGAAAGACCTACATTAGTCTTTTCTTATTAAAGTGGCATTATAAAATTAAATACCACTTTAATATTACTTGTTATTCCATTTTAGCATGCTAGCTAAACAATGTCAAAATTTTATTTATTTACATATCATTTAAATTAGAAAATTCTTCGAATGTTTTTGTCTCGTTATTTTTATAATAGATTTTTGAACCTTCTATTTTTACCTCTCTTAATGCATATGGGAAGGCATTAATTAAATATCTATTATAGTCTTCATTATATGATAATACAAATAAATATTCTTTATTCAATTCGATATCAACTTCATCTAAACTTTTTGCTTCTACCTTAACAGTTGCTTTTTGTTTAGAATATTTATTTAATAAATTTTGGTATGCTTCTTTTTGCTTTTGACTTTCACTTAAACTTTTTTCATATTGTTCTAATGAAATCTGTCCGCCTCTTTTCATTATGTCTATTGAATTATTCTGCATATTGCCTTTTATATCTTTCAGCACTTCCATTTTGCCTAATGTAAATATTGTTGTGTATTTGTTAGTCGCTTCGCTGTAATTTGTTGCACCATCGATAGATGTAACTTTTCCTATTACAACATAATATTTGTCGTCGTTCATAATTTCTTCTTCACTCATTTTATATATATCATAATTTGAACCTAATGTTAAAACGACATTATCCTCTATATTTTTTTCAATACTTGAATTATCGTTTATATTAATCTGTTCTTTATTATCTTTGGCGATTACATTTTTAGATTTTTGTTTACCTAAAATAGCAATACTACTTACAACTATGATAGTAGAAACTATAATTATAAAAATTATCAATCTTTTACTTCTCATATAAACCTCCTCTTAATATAATGCATTAATTCCATTATGTTCATCTAATGAAACAACATGTGTTAATCTTTCATTTGAATATCTATGCATTAAAGCATTTACATTTGATACGTGATCTAATCCAAAAGCATGCCCCATTTCATGCGCAAATGTTCCTTGAGTTTGAATTGTGTTAGTTGACACCACACTTGTATTTACATATATTTCTGCATACATCCAATTTGTGTTATGTGCTTTACTTGTAATATCTTGACCAGAATTAGTAAACATTCTCGTTTCTCCTCTTATGTTAGAATCTCCCCAGAAAGAGGTCGTCTTTCCATAAAAATCCATATGGGTTAAATAGCTTGAAGAAACTGGTGTCATATATATAGGATTCCAACCATGACCAGTATTGACCCAATTATTTGCTGCTGCGTTTATTCTTGTTGTATATGCACTTGCGGTAGAATCTACATAATAACACGTATTACTAACTCCTCTCGAAAATTTCCCTCCAATTGGATTATAAGCAAATACACTTGTTGATAGTAATAAACAACATAATAAAATAGATAAAATCCACATTTTTTTCATTTTCATAAATCTCCTTTCTTATGATATATTTTTACATACTCCCCCCTTTTATATTATATATTTTAATTTATGCCTTCTTTTATGTACTTTAAATTAATTATTGTATAGCTTTAAAAACTTAAGTATAAAAAGTTATTTATACTTTTTCCATATGTTATACGATTCAAATTGCATAAAGTCACATATTTTTTCTTTATTATTTATTTTTTTATATTAATTGTTTAAATTTATATACTTACTTCTCATTTAACCTAATTTTATAGTCAGTTCATAAGAAAAGTGGGTTCACCACATGTACATTTTGCTTCGCAAATATGCACAGCCCAAGGAAACTTAACCTTGTTGTATACGTAAAAATCTTCGATTTTTCTTATACAATAAAAAAATAGTCATAAATCTTATCCTTTATGACTAATGTATTCCTTATATAATTACTTCAATAGTTTTCCACTTTCTTATCATTATCCGTAAACAATTTTATTCAGAGTATCAGACTGTAAAAGCTTTTTTATATAATTTTTTTCTTTGCCCTCATCTTTTATAACTAGAGCGAACACATTTTTAATATCTCACATGCTCATCAGCTCCAATAAAATTTATAATATAAAAATATACTCCTATCATTAACCAAGGGTGGCCTTGGGAAAGGGGGAATTATTAATGTGGACTTATAATAAAACTCTTGAATATCCTATAAATATTAAATGCCCAAATCCTAAACTTGCAAAATTTATTATATCTCAATATGGTGGACCTGATGGAGAACTTGCTGCTTCTTTAAGATATTTATCACAAAGATTTGGTATGCCAGATCAAAAAGCTAAAGCTATTTTAAATGATATTGGTACAGAAGAATTAGCACACTTAGAAATGGTTGGAAC
>CALXXG010000158.1 GCA_944392625.1 uncultured Rickettsiales bacterium | reverse complement strand
TTTGCTTAATCCCTTTGCTAATGCTGTTCCTAAGACTGTATTAGCGGCTAATTTTCCAACACCATATGCGGTTGGCGAATTATTTTCAGCTTCTATTTCTTGATTTCTAACAAAATCATATCCATCTTGATAATTTTCATAAAAAGATTTATCATTATTTCCAAAGGCTTTTCCAATAAGACCACCTATACCACTCATTACGCCAGTAATTGGTGCCCTTAAACCTAACATATTAATGCCTCCAGTGCCAAATCCTTCTATATCTTTTTGTATTTGTGGTTTTTGTTTTAGTTGTTCGTATTCAATATTTTCCCATTCTTCTGTGTTAAAATCAATTTTTTTATTTTGTGGCTGAACTTCTTCCCATTCGTCATTATTAAAATCAAGCTTTTTTCTATATCCATTTTGTATTGCCATAATAATACCTATTGTTGTAATTCATAACTTCCATCTTGAAATACTTTATATACTTCTCCAGTTTTTTTATTCTTTTTTAAAACAAACGGTTGTTCATTAACATTTTGCCTATTTTGTAAATACTCTGGTATTTCCATTTTGTCATAATAATCATTTAACCCTTGATTATCAATTCTTGGTTTATTTACGTTATATAAATCATTATATGTATTTATTTTTCTTCTTTCAACATTGTCAAGGTATTTTTTAAAATTTTCTATGTTATTGACTATTCTACCATCACTAGTAAATATAAAAATATTAGGCAAATCTCTAGCTTCTTGATCTGTGATGTTTCCCTGTCCTCTTAAAGTTTGTCTCATTTCATTCATTATTTGCTGTTGGACACTTCTTAAATCATCAAGCTTTAAGGAACCATTTGTAGTAATACCAAATCTGCTTGCAAGTTTATCAATAGCTCTACCTAATGTGCTATTTGTTATATTGCCTTTTAAGTCTTCTAACTCTTCTATACGATTTCTTAGAGATCTTGCAGTATTTTGAAAAGAAACTGCCTCGTTTCTAGATTTGGCTAATTCTTTACCACTAACAGTTCTTTCAAACTTGTCAAATTTCTCATTTTCAAATCTTAATTGAGTTAGTCTTCTTGCTTCTATAGCAGAAATATCAATTGGAGAAAGCTGAGATTCTAATTCTATTTTTTGTCTTGCTAAAATATTATTTTCTCTATTTTTATTTATTTCCTCATTTACACTTCTTTCTTCTAAATCCAATTGCCTTTCTTTCAATTGTTTGTCTTCTTGTCTTTTTAGAACATTCTCTCCCATACTTGAATATTTTAATGCGCTATCAAAATCTCCAATACTTGCAGCATTTGCAGCTAAAGCGTTATAATTGCCTTTTTCATATAAATCTTTCATTGTATTATTATAATTATTTGCTTCTTGCTCGGCAATGTCTTCTTGCCTTCCAGTTTTGACATTATTATAAACATTAAAACCAGTATTTAAAGCGTTAGCTATTAAATTTGCCCATGGACTGTTTGTATGTTGAGCTTGCTGCACAAGATTATTTCCGATTTCCGTTCGTGCTAAAGCTTGTGCAATATTTGGTTTTTGTTTATTCATAAATGCTTGTTTTATTCTGTCTTGATTGTTTATGTACATATTTTACCCATTAATTTATTACAATATTTTTCCGGTTAAACCGCCAGTAACACCCCCTAAAACTGAACCTATCATTCCATATAAGGCATTTCTATTTTGCTGTTCCATTTGCGCTTTTTGCATTTGTGCATTATATGCATTGTTATAGTTATTTCCAAATTCTCCGCCTGTTCCTTGAACCATAGATTGTAAAGGATTATAAATATTAGAACCTATACTATTAATATTGCCTATTTGATTACTAAGATAATTTTGCCCTTGAAATAAAGCATTATCTCTGGCCTGTGCTAAAGCTTGTTGCTGATTGTCTTGCAACTCGCCAATTGCACTATTCCATGCCTGCGAACCTATTGGTATTCCTTTTCTGATTAAATTGCTTTCTAAATCAGCTTGCTGTTGTTCCATTTCTGGCTGCATATATCTTAAAGACATATTATAATAAGTATCTTGTGCATTTGAAGGGTCAAGGTTTAAATTATTTAATGCCTGTTCTTCAAGTTTTAATCTTTGATTATCTGCATTATTTAAATTTACATTCACAGATTGTGTACCATCGTTATTTGTTATCCAATTATAGCCACCAAGCGCACTATTTACTCCAACATTTCCATATTTTCTATTTTGTTCAGCTGCCCAAACTTGTTCGTTTTGAGCTTGATTAATATCATATGTTGGTGTTTTGACACTACTTTTTCCCATTTTTATATCTCCATTTATTGATAAATTCGTCTTTTAGAAGTCCATAATATATTGCGTCTTTTTCTCCATCAAATCCTTTTCTTATTATGCCTTCTTGTTTAAACCCTAATCTTTCAACTAACTTTCTTGATTTATAATTATCTTCTGATATTATACAGCTACACCTCTCTTTTAAAGAAAAACAAAAATCAAAAAATTCTTGTATTAATTTTCTAGTTAAAAAATAGGGATTTGTTGAGTAATGGTCTATAAATAACTCATTGTTGCCGAGTGTTATAGAACACACCCAAAGCAAACGGTTTTTGCTATCTTTACTTATACAAATATAGTTATAATTTGTCAAGGTCATTCCTAAATTTACATTAAGAAATCCAAAATAACAATTTGCTTCAAAACATGGTTTTAAAATAATCATAACAAATCTTTATAAAAGTTTAATGATGTTGCTCCTTGCCTAGTTTGAATAAATAAAACTAAACCCGGATATACCCTAAATGAAAATGACTGGTTATGTGTTTGAGTAGCATCAGCAATACTAGCTGCGCCTAAAATACTACCGCTAGAGTTTGTTTTTTTTATTAATAATTGTGGGTTATTATTATTACCAGTAACAGTTCCTACTATTGTTCCATAGGTTGCGCAGGTGTATGTACTGCCTGCACCGTTTGGTATACTTATTGGGTTATTATAATCTGGTGAAATTAGTTTTTGTAGTCTTTCTACACCCGAAGGTGTTATATTGTTAATATTTGTTAACAAACTATTATTAACCTCATAACATAAAGATATATTTGAATTAGAATCAGTTGTAAAAACTCCAATTTGTTTATAATATCTATATCCAGCCTGATAAGCAGGACCGTTTTGATTTAAAATATTACTAGCATTTGTTACATCACCTAAATCAAAACCTACATCAATTTTTGATTTTACAAAATTTGTTCCATTTGTTATTATTCCTTCAGCAGCATTTAAATAGTTTGCTAAACTTAAATCTGTTCCGCTTCCTCCTGGTATTGAACTTATATTAATAGAACTAGAATTTCCATTTGTTGCACTAGTAAATGTTATTGATGTTGTATTAGCACTTACTATAACACCAGCAAGAGCATTATTTAAAATTAATGCTATCCCCTGCAAATCTGTAATTCCATTAAAATTCAATCCGTGTATATCTTGGTTTACTCCATCAACTACCACTCTTAAATATCCATCTCCAACCTGTTGTAATGCAGAAATATTGCCGCTGATATCAGGCGTTGTAAACTTTCCAGATGTTGCATCTATGGGTTGGCTTCCTATTGCAAATATATTATATGTTGAATTTGGTTGTAAACTAATTGAATAACCTAAACCACCAACATTATTACCTTCAGTCCATGTTTGATCTATTCTTTTTGTAATCGGTTGTTCCAATACCATATCTATTTGATTCAATGCGTCTTTGCATTGTCCGGTTTCTATTCTAATTATTCTTGTTGGATCTGATGTTCCACTGTTAGAACAAATATAGCCACTATGATAATTATATGGCAATTGTCTATTAACATCTATTATAGTTTCTTGTAAAACTTTGTTTAAAGTTGCCGGAGTTATAGCTATGCTATTATCTTGTCCCATAACAGCTTCTTCGTTTGTAGCTATTCTTATAAGCCCGCTTTGTAATGTAGTGGCTTGTCTGGCTTTTATTGTATCAATCTGGTTATCAACATAGCCCTTGTTAACACCATCACTTGCAGATGTAGGAGATGCTAAATTTAATATTTTTCTATTGTTAAAATTTATATCTGACATTATAGATTTTCTACCATATCTATCAATTTGAGCATTTATTCCATTTATGATATCATCAAAATCTTGTCCTACATGATCAGCTCTTACTTTTTCACCATTTGCTTTTTCCTGTATTGGTGGGTAAGTAATTGTTATTGTTCCATCTGGATTAATCGCCATTATTTACTCCTTAATAATTAATAATTATTTTAAAGCACCCCTGCTTATTTCAAAATTAATTAAACTTTCATATATTCTTACAGACGCAGTGTTTGTTTGTGTCTTTATTTGCAAAGATATTGAAACACCCCATCCACTTATTGAATACCATCTACTTATATCTTCTAATCCTCCACTCCAATCACCTTCATCCCATAATCTAGTAGTATTGTCATCCGGCGGTGTATCGGCATCAGCCCAATAAAAACCGCTTTCATCCTCTGTTGGTTCAAAATCATATTTTCTGTCTTCATAGTCTATACCAACACTATAAGTTATTTTTAATCTTTGGTCGCACTCAATACGACTATTGAACACCTGTAATAATTTAGGATTTATATTGCCTAGTTTACTATAAACATTTTTTATTTCTCCATATATATAATTTATGCTATCAGGATTCCCATCATTTTTTAAAATGTCAGATGTGCCATTATAAATATAAATTGTATCATTCATGCAAAATAATAATTGACCTTGATAAATTATCCAATCATTAGCATTAATTCCTTTAAATCTGCACCAAGCACCCGTCTCTAAATTCATAATATGTTGTTCAAACTCTTGCTCATAAGGAACATTAAATAAAGCAAAGTGTTCTTGACTTGATACAACGCCCAACCATCCGTTGCTATTTGCATATAATCTGCTTCTTTCCAAGACAGCACCAGAAATTTTATCGCTAAATAAAATTGAATGTTTAATTACTTCGCCATTAGCAGTAATTTGAGAAATAGGTATATACCCTTTTTCCGTTATGATTATTATATCAGCTCCCCAATTTACTATACACCTTCTTCCTATAGGTCTTGAAGTAAAAAAATTCCCTACAATACCCACATTTTGTGAACTAAAATCTTCGCCTTCATAAACTATGATTTCACCTTCACTTGTAACAAAAGCAGTATATCCATGATAACCTTGCGAACTATCTTTACCCCAACTTGCAATTGCTAATAGTTTTCCTCCTTTTTGTGCTATTTGCGATAAATTAAAATAATTTAATTCACCGCCTTGAGTATCACCAACCGGTGCATAGTAAAATCCTAAATCATCTTCTTTAACAAAAAGCAGTTGTTGATTACTTGCATAATTAAAAGCAAAATTTAGTGGAACTTCCGGTACGTTTTCCGCAAAAGTAAAGTTTATATTTTGGACACTTTCTCCATCGTATCTTTTTGTTATATCATTACCATTTGAAAGAAAAATATTGTTTCTAAAATAGCATGACTGCCAATTATCATTTAGTAAATTATCAGCTAAAACATTACTATTAATAGCATCATATATTTTGCCGTCTCCACAAGCTATAAGCTTATTTTTTTCTAACAAAGGTATTAATGTTTTTAAATTACTAGCATTATTAACAACTAAATACGGAGTAAACCCCTTTCTCAATTCTAAAAAACGATTATTTGGTATATAATTGTCAAGCAGTGTAGCATATCCTTCTTCTTGATCTGCTAATGATGTTTTAGTATCCCAGCCTTTTAATGGACATTGTAAAATATATGTTGTCATATACTACCTTAATATTTAATAACCCAGTTTTGAAAAGGAACAGGCGAGAAAGCGTCACTTTTAGAACCAGTTAAATCAACAATAACCGGTTCTTTGTTTTCACTTAATGCCTTAAATAATGCCTCATTATATAGTTGTTCATATTTGGCATATTCCATGCTTTTCATCATTTTCCATTTATAACACGTTCCATATTTTAATACATTACTAGGTATTAAAGCTTTATCTTCATTCTCTGTAAAATATTGCTTTAAAATACCATTTTTGTCTATAACTATTCTTTTGCTATAATAAATAAATTCTATCTCAACATCTTCTGGATATTCTGGGAATAAATTTATAGATTGTTCTGATATATAATAAAAGTTTGAAGGTGTGGATATATTGTATACTCTTAAATTTTGTATATCCTGATCAAGTAATGGTGCCATAATCCTTGTATTAGTCTTGTTTATCATTGTTCCAGGACATAATGCTCTAAAATCAGGACATATTTCTTTAAAAGGATATTTGTTTATTTCTGTCCCCTTATTTTCCCAATATAAAATTGGTTCAATATATTTCCAAATTATATTACCATCATTAGTATCTTCGTTTCCAGTTGGTTGGGTGTTTCCGGTTATTCCGCTATTCATAGCTTGCCATAATGACATATCGCTTTTAACTTGTGCACCTTCTAAAACTGATGTATTTGCTTGCCAATCAACAGTTGTATTCATTGTAAAAACACCATTTCCTTTTGGTTCTATATCACTTAATCCTGGATTTATACATAAATATCTTATTCCATCGTTTATTCTACTTTCTCCTTTTTGTATTGTTTCATTCGGTTTCCAACTTTTATACGTTTTAAAAACACATTTACGCTTTATTTGAGTAAATTCATTTTCTTTAGTTAAATCAGTTATTAAATTATTTAATAAAATTATAACTTCTTTATTTGATTGATCAGGTGTAGTAAATGGATTAGAAACTATATTTGCTGTTAAATTAATTGCTGTCATAATATTTGCAATAATTTGATAGGCATTATCCTCTTCATCCGTATAGGCATTTGGAAATTGATTATACATTTTTATACCTCTTTAGTTCTTCTGCCATTTTTTTAACAATTACAGTTAGTTCTAATACTTGTTTTTTCAAAATTACATTTTCTTCTTGCTTTTCTTTCCACTTTTTAGCAATATTAAGCATATCTGTTGTTATTATATCGTTTTCTTCCTTTAGATTTAATATTTGTTCAATAAAAAAATATCCATTGTATTTTAATTCTATTGCTTTCGTCAATGGATATATGCCTAATTCTTCAATTAAAGTTTTACCATCTGCAATTTCTTTAATATTTTTTACGTAGTTATTATAAACGTCTGGATATTCTTCTTTAATAGTTGAAATATCAACAACTTCATTTGTATATGTTTTTATCAACGGGTCAATAAAATTATTAAAAGCTAGCCACTGTTCCCTATATCGTTTTTTAAATTCATCATTTACCGGAAACGTTTTTATATCGCTTCCAGTTTCATTTCCCGTTTCAATTTGAATATATGGGACGTTTTTAAAAATTAATTTTTTATTTTCTTTAGAAGCTTTTTCATCAAATATTATTTGATTGTAGAATAAAACAGGAAGTTTTTTGCTATTTTCTTCTCTATTCGTTAGGCTATTTCTTATATCTAATTTTTCCATATATTTTTATATTTTTTATTGATTTAAGGGGCGTATTGCCCCTAAAAAACTAAGCACCAGCAACAACACTAGGAACAATAAAAGCACCAGCACTATTTTTTCCAAAACATCTAACAAAAATATATTCCGGTTCCGTTGCTGTACCAGTTAAAGCTGTTTCTAAATAACCAGCTAAAAAACCAGGTGTAGATGTTGCGGTTATTGTTGCGTTAGCAGGATTAATAAAAACATTACCAGCCGCTACTGTTGATGTTGCTTGAGCAAATATACCGTATCCATCCTTTGAAACACCATATTCTAACAGAGAATGGCCTTCAAATTCTTTACTTCGTTTATCAAAAACTCTTGTAAAATCTACATTAAAAACTGACATTTTTTTCTCCTATTTATTAGTCTGATGATGTATCAATTAAAACAGCTTGAAGCTCAGCATTTGATATTGTGAATGCCCCGCCCCACATAAAAGCATCAGCCCATACGTCACTGTTAGCGCTCTCAACCTTACCTTTTCTTCTAAAGTTATAGTCATCATGAGTTCTAAATTTTATGTAATCAGTGTTTAAACCATATATATGTTTAGTTGGACATGAACCGCCTAAACCTCCATCAAGCGCTACATCTCTTCCCATAAATTTCAATCTGTTTGCTTTGAATCCGCCGTTTCCATCATCTGAAACGAATCTTTGAAGTTCCTCTATTGACGAAGCATATCTATTCCACAAAACATCATCTGCATAATAAGCTGTTAATGCATCACCATTCCTTTTTGTCTTTGTATACATTAACCTCATATTATCTTTGATGTTTGTATTATCAATTGCTTCACTAATAGTTTGATTCCTCCACCAACTATTTGAATTTTTGCTTCTGTCAATTCCTCCAACTGTTCCAGTTGTTGGAGTATCAGCAACTAAATATTGCAAACCACCTATTTGATTTTCCAAAGAACCATTAGAATAGATGTCGCTAGACAGAGTATTCATTAGGTTTTTTTCAGCATTTCCAACTTTTGATTTTAAACGGTCAATCATTTTGCTTTCGCCTCTGTTTG
>CALXXG010000157.1 GCA_944392625.1 uncultured Rickettsiales bacterium | reverse complement strand
AAGACTTCAACTACTAGCCAATGAAGCATTAAAGACAAGTCCCTATGACTTTGCTATAACAGAAGGACTCAGAACATTAGAAAGACAACAGGAATTATTTAAACAAAATACATCAAATAAAATAATAACTAAATGTGATGGTATAAAAAATAAAAGCAAACACCAATTAGGAAAAGCCATAGATATAATGGTATACATATCAGAAATAGACAAAACAACCAATAAACCCACAGGAAGAAATATAGGCACTTGGGAAGAAAAATACTACAGAGAAGTAGCACTTATATTCAAACAAAAAGCTAAGGAATTGAATATAAATATATCATGAGGCAGAAATTGGAAAAGCTTTAAAGATTGTCCACATTTTGAAGTGGGGTAAAAATGTAGTAAAAAATGTAGTAATAAAAAATATCATTATTGAAAATATTAGTATCAAATGGTATAAAAAAGCATTTTAAAAATTTTAAAAATTACTTGAAATATAGTAATAAATTTTTAAAATCAATAAGGCTGCCGAAATAGCTCAGCTGGTAGAGCAACTGATTCGTAATCAGTAGGTCGCGTGTTCAAATCACGTTTTCGGCACCATCTATAAACCTTTATTTTTCAACATTTAAATTAAAATTATAAAATTTTGTATGAGTATAGACAGTTGCTTGCACTCTTACAACACTCTTACAAAAATATTTTATATTAAACTAATTCAAAATGTGGACATTAAATAAGTTCAATATGAGGGCCGTCAAAAAAATTTTTAAAGTCAGCCCCACACTTTATATTGATATTTAATTCTTTAGCTTTTTGTTTGAATATAAGTGCTACTTCTTTATAATACTTTTCTTCCCAAGTGCCTGCTCCATGTTCATCATATACCATTATATCTATAGCTTTTCCTAATTGATGTTTGCTTTTATTTTTTATACCATCACATTTAGTGATTATTTTATTGGGTGTATTTTGTTTAAATAATTCCTGTTGTCTTTCTGTTGTTCTGAGTCCTTCTGTTATAGCAAAGTCATAGGGAGTTATTTTTAATACTTCATGAGCTAATAGCTGGAGTTTACTGTCTACTGTATTGAGATTTTTTAGACTTCTTTTTGAGAATTTAAACATAATATAATTAACTCCTGCTTATTTTATTTTTTAACCAAGTAAATATATTCCTTATATATTCTATCATACTATTGATATTTATTTTAATCCTATTAAACACAATCAAGAATAATAAAGTAATCAACATAATAATATAAACAATAGATTTATGATATTTACTTCTATACTCCTTTACTTCTGCTTCTATAATATCTTTACTTGTTTCTATCTGTTGTTTTACATTAGATAGGTTATTGTCTATGCTATTTGTTTGTATGTCCAATATCTCTATTCTATCTTCTATATCTTTTATATTGCATACAGGTTGCTCTTGTTTTATCTTTATTATAGCTTGTTTAGTCTTCTTTATATTATTCTTTACTTCTTTAACTTCATTTTGAATATAATCTGTATTCTTATCTATTGTATTGATTTGTTTAATAGATTTTGAAGTGGAACAGGCTGATACTGTAAATAAAAATAAAATAATTATAAATGATTTAAAAATAAATAATCTAAAATGATTCATTGTTTAAATTCCTTTATTGCTAAATTCCTTTATTGCTTCTTTAAATTCATTCAAGGCCTTAGTGTTGTTGTCTAAGGCCTTATTATAATTATTCAATAAGCTATAGTATCTTTGTTCTTTGTTGAGTTCTTTAGCTTCTCTAGTTTCAAAAAGCTTATACAAACAATTCCACGCTTTTTTAAATTCTCTAAAAATAAAATAACCAATTAATAAAGCAACTATCCAATTGGCTGATAGTTTACTTATTAGTGCTAGTATGATATTCTCTGACATATATGATATAATTATTTATTATATTTTTTAATTATCTATTTTATTTATTATTTATTAACTATTATTTTTTATTGTATCATTAATATTGTTATTACTATCAATATTGCTATCAATATCACTACTGTTATTATTAGTATTACTATTGTTGTTGTTACTGCTGCTGCTAATACTAATACTGCTATTACTATCAATATTATTATTGCCACTATTGCCAATATTACCATTGTTACTATTATCAGTCATATCATCACTAAAATCAATAGCTATACTCTCAACATCTTCAATACTATCTGCTTCTTTAATAGCTTTATTGATAGTATTATATTTAGGTATTAGATTATTGTTAAGGAAGTTGATATAATTATTTTTATCTTCTTCTGTATAATTGTCTAATAGATTAATTATATTAAACTTATCATTATCACTTAGATTATAGCCTTTAAGTTTTAGATAGTTGTCTCGTTTTTGTTTTAGTTCTAATTTTTTTTGAAGTTTTAGTTCTTTTAATTGTTTTTCAAGGGTTTTTTGTGGTGTATAGCCTTTTAAATACATTTTACCATCATAACCAAACTCTACTTCTAATTCTTCAAGTTCAAGTTCTTTAATTTTGTTTTTAGCTAAAACTTGATTCATTATTAAACATTCTTTAGTTTCTTCATTTATAATTTTTGTAAATAGTTTAATATGTTGTTGTTGTTTCATAAAATATACCTTTCTTAATTATTATTAACTTTAACTTTATTAGCTTTTAAACTTATTAATTTCATTGAATTTATTAACTTTTTTATCTTTTTTACTTTTTTAGCTTTAAACTTTATTAACTTTTTTATCCCTTTTTAACTTTATTAATTTATTAGTTATTAATAGAAATAAATGGCAATATTACGCTTTGTGCTGAATTAAAGCCATCATTCCATGTTATTATATCTCCCTTAAAAACTGGAATCATACTGTAAATTCCGTAGTTCTGAGAAATACTGGTATCACTTACGGCAAATCTAAAACATTCTCTACCATTTATAGCCACATATACTGTTTTAGTTGTTAGAGATTGACATAATAAGAATCCATTAGCTGTTGATACCATGCCACTTGTAGTTAATTCTATTGGATTATTATAGTCTAAAGTATATGAATTTATTATATTATCTTTTGCCGTTTGAGATAGATTGCTAAAAGTAGCATTGGAACCGTCTAGGCTAACTTTATTGTCAAACTTTAACTGACCTGCTGAAGACAAATTGTCTAAATCTATATTTGCTTTATTATTTAGTAATTCTTTTATTTTTGTAAAATTATTAACTAATCCATTAAAAATACTCATGCTAAACTCCTAATTTATTTTTTTAAGAGAAACGCCTTTTACAACGACTATTCCACTGCCATTATATCCGATATAATCCACAAGACATAAAGAAGTTGAATTAAAAAAACCTGATTCTGTTATTTCCGTGCTAATATCTAAATCATTTAATGACGTTGGTTGTGTCTCAAACTCTTCACTGACACCTATTCTAAAGTCAGTAAGTTGGCCCTTTACTCTCACAAATGGTATGGTTTTTGTTTGCCTTACATCTGCACCATCATTATTAATTTTGTATAATTTTCCATTTTCTAATTTCATTACTAAAATTGTTGTTAATATAGAAATATAATTATTTTGTATTTTTCGGCGTTCAAATATTTTTTCTTGAACGCCGAAAAATATTTTTTAAAAAGTTGTGTATGATAATAAAAAAAATATAAATGAATAAACAAATGGAAAATCTAAAGAAAGCTATAATTAAAATTTCGGAACTAATAAAATCAACCGCTGGTGCTGGCGGTAGAACCATATTAATAAATAATGGTTGCGATTGTGTGGCAACTAAAGATGGTATAAGTGTTTTAAATGCATATAAACCTTTGAATGATATAGAATTAAGTGCTAAATTGCTTTTGCAACAAGCGCTTTCAAGACAGTTATTTGAACATGGCGATGGGACTACTGCTACTGCTTGCTTTTTTGCAGAATTTTTGAAAGATGAGTATGATTTGGAAAAAATCAAAAAAATTGATAAATTGGTTGATAAACTAAAAAATAAGATTTTAAACAGTGCTGTTCACAATTTTGATATTAAAGATATAGCACTTGTTTCGTCTAATTTTAATGAAGAAATAGCTAATATTGTTTCAACCGCTATTAAAAGCAATGGTGTAAACGGTTCCTATATTGTTGAACCTTCAAGTGTTTTAGGAATAGAGCTGCAGCAAGTGAATGGTTTTGAATTTAAGTTTGGATTTACTGACCCTATTTTTATGAATTATGGAGGCCGTTGCGAATTTGAAAAACCTTTATTTTTAATAAAAAGAGATATAAGAATTGAAGAAGTTGCACAATTTACACAATTAGCTATTGATAGTGGCAAACCTTTAGTTGTAATAGGTGATTATGATGAACAGGTAAGACAATCTATTGTATACAATCATAGCCAAGGTATATGTAGATATTGTTTGATAAGCTTAAAACAATCATTTGGCAAAGAAAAGGACGATTTAATTAATGATTTAAACAAAATCGTTCAAAATTGCAACAAAATCATAATAAAAAATAAATCTACTATAATTATACATAATACCGACATTGAAGAATATGTTTTAAATATTGAAAAACTTGAGGTAGCAAGCGATGTTGAAAAAGAATATTTGAATACTAGAATTGCTAGGCTTAAAGGCCAAGTTTGTAAGATAAAAATAGGTGAAAGAACAACAGCTGGTTTACGTTCTAAACTTGATAGCATAGACGACTGTATTAAATCATGTATTTCTGCTTTAAAATACGGAGTTGTAACAGGTGGAGGTTATGCTTTGCTAAAATTTTCAAAAAGAAATATGATTAAAAATATTGCAAATTCTTATTATTCTGCAATTTTAGAAAACTCGGGATTAAAGCCGGATGGCAAGTTTCATAATCTTTTGAAAAATTATAAAATTTGTGACAGTGCAGGAGTTGTTGCAAGCAGCTTATGCAATGCGTGGGCTGGTGCTAGAGAAGTATTATACAGTCATGATTTAATAATTAATAAAAAAGATTAATTTATAAGATATTAAGATATGGCTAAAAAAAGTAAAAGTTCTGAAGAAAAAAAGTTTGAAATAAATGAACTTTTAAAGTCAGGTTTTTCAAAGAAAGAAATTATTGATAGGACTGGCTATAAGCCATATTTGATTGATTTAGTTCGTAGAGAAAATAGAATTATTAGTCCAAAATTTGCAAAAGAAGTTCTAGAAGACACCGTTGAAAATGCAGTCAAAACAGCGGTTAAACCTTTTGAACAATTAGTTGATGAAGTGTGTTCTTTTTTAATTGTTAACGCTAAAGAACTAAAACAGGCTGATTTGACAAATGATCAGCGCGTTAAATTATTTAACCGTGGTGTTGAGATGATTAGTTATATCGGCAAAGAATTTGCTGCAAAACAGAATCCTGATGAGGAGGATTAAAAATGTTTGGCACAAATCCTTTTGGCAATATATTTTCTAACTACAATTACTTGAAAAAAGAAAAAAAACTGTCTTCTTTTATTCCGACACAAAAACAAAAAGAGGCTGAAGAACTTATCAACAAAGGTGCAACTAATAATTTATTATTTGGTGGTTCAAGAAGTGGTAAGTCTTTTTTTAATATAAAAAAAATCGTTGAAAGGGCTATAACCTATCCAAACAGCAGGCATTTAATAGCTAGAAATACTCTAAAATCTTTAAAAAATTCAATAGTTTTAGACACAATGCCTAAAGCATTGAGAATTTGCTATCCTAAATTATTAGCGCATTGGACAAAACATTATAATAAACAAGAATGCTATTGGCAACTGCCCAATGGTTCTCAAATATTCTTCTGTGGCTTGGGCAATCCTGAACAGGTTGAAAAAATATTGGGTATGGAATTTGTAACAATTTTTTTAAACGAATGCAGTGAAATATATTATAGGTCAGTTCTAACATTAAGGTCAAGATTAGCACAAAAAATTGAAGGGTGCAAACTTTTAATGCTTTATGATTGTAATCCGCCGTCTAAATCACATTGGACATATAAAGAATTTATAGAATTTATTAACCCTTTGGACAATAAAATAAAATATAATAAAGAAGAATGGGCTAGTTTAATAATGAATCCTATAGACAATATTGCTAATTTGCCAGATAATTATTTAAAACTGCTTGAAAATTTGCCAGAAAATGAAAAAAATAGATTTCTATATGGACTATGGGGCGAGGAAATATTCGGTTCTGTATTTGGTAAATTTATAAAACAAGAAAATATAGGATATTATAATTATAACCATAAATACCCTGTATACACTTCATGGGACATAGGATATAGTGATAGAACTGCCATTTGGTTTTTTCAGAGAATAGAAGGCAAAATTATTTTTATAGACTATTATGAAAACAATTTTCAGCCATTAAATCACTATTTGAATTTGCTAAAAGATAAAGGGTATATTTATGATAACAACATCATGTATTGGCCACACGACGGCAGTAATCACGAATGGGCTTTTGGAAGAAGCCGAAAGGCTATAGCTTGTGAAAATGGGTGGCACCCACAAATATTACCAAGATTGAATGAACAAGACCAAATATCGCTTGTAAGGGACAATTTAAACAAATGTTATTTTGATATTGATAAATGTGAATTAGGACTTAACAGAATAAAAAATGCTAGATACGAATATATAGAGAAATATGATATATTTAAAGATACTATATTACATAATGAAGATAGTGATGGAACAAAAGCATTTATATATGCTATTATGGCTACAGCTGATAAAAGCAAAGAAATACAATATCTAAGTAATGAAGAAAAAAGAATAAAAGAAAAAGAAGAAACGAATAAACTTATAGACAACTTTATTAATGAGCAAAATACGATAAAGTTTGATGTAAAATAATATTATTTTTAATGTTCGCAATATCTATTCATAATATTAGCTAAAGTGTCCGACAAGAAAAATGGACTTGGAAGATTTTTATAATTTTTTCTTGTTTTTCTGTACTCAATTTTAAATAAATCGGCTAAATCTTGAGGAAGTATTGAACAACTTTTGTCAACAGCATACCCATCCCAAAAACCTTGTATATAAAAATCACAACTTGCTTTATTTTGCAAACAATTTTCATACATGTGATCAAACAATGATAAACCTGTCTCAACAACATTTTTTTTCCATTCTTTACCATTATTAAACTTGACAGTTTCAATATTTTTTGAGAAACAAGAAGACGCAAAAAATAATATTAATATAAAAAAGATAAATTTTTTCATAATATTACTTAAAGTTATTTAAACAACTTTGTTTTAAATTAAAATCATTTATATTGTAACAATAGTTTTTATTACTAGTTCTTTGAGCTTCGCAATAGCTTTGTTCATCAAAATTAAAATGGTCTTTACAAGGACTGTTAATTGGTATCACATAGGCAGCATAAGAATTAAATGATATAATGGCAATACATATTGTAAAAAAAGATATAAATAAATAATTTTTCATATTATTTTTATTTAAATTATTGAATATGAATAAAAAATAATATATTTTTTTAATAAGTCAATATATTAAACTTTATTAATCCAACCTATAAATTGTTGTATATATTGAGCCATTGTTGATAACAAGTTTTGAGTTCCTAAATCTGCGTCTTTATTTAAATTGGTAAGTAATTTTAAATAATCAATTAAAAAATCAACAAATTTAGTTTTTCCGTCTTCAACACTTTCTATTTCAAAACAGTATTCACTGGACTTTTTTAAATATTCTTTTGAAATTGCATATTCACTAAAAATAGGCACCATAATGATTTCCTGCAAATCATCAAACCAATCTTTAATATTATCACGAATTTCATCCATTTGTTTATGGACATCCCATTTTTGTTCCAATAAAGCTTGATAATGAATGTCCCCTGCTATTGCATTCAAAGCTATTGTTCGCGCAATTAATTCTTCCATTTCTTATTTTCCTACTCCAAAAAACTTATTAAATAAAACGTCTGCTATTTTGTATTTTGCATAATTAGTAGCTGTATTTCCTGTAGCTATATTTTTTAAAGTTGATTTTAACATATCTATTCCATTACTTTTTATATTACTTAAAGTTGATTTTAATATTTCGTTTCCTCCTGACTTGATAGCCCCCAAGGTTTCAGATGGTATTTTTGATATTATAGGTTTGCTTAAGCCCTTTGCTAATGCTGTT
>CALXXG010000156.1 GCA_944392625.1 uncultured Rickettsiales bacterium | reverse complement strand
ACCACAAGGGCCATCTATTGAAAAACCGACTGTTTTAGGTACTATAAAAGAAAAGACAACTAAAATTACGGAAAAAATTACACAGAAAATAAGTGATGAAATACCTTCTAAAGATGTTGTTAACACTGAAAACACTATTGATGAAGAGCCTATTGAAAAAGTCAAAATTGTTGGAACTCTTTTTGATAGTGAATTGAATAATGCCTTAAAGGATGAAAATAAGCTTAGAAATCAAGAAATTGAAAAACAAAAAGAATATTCTAATGTCCAAGATATTGAATATATAGAAGACGAAGATTATCAGAAATTTTTAGACGACAAAGAGATAAAAGCTTTAGTTGAGCCAGAAACTATAAATGTACCAAATATTACTCCTCGTCCTAAAAAAATTATATCCTATAGAAATGATGATATACCAGAAGAGTTGATTGCTGATAGGAGTTTTCAAAATAGACATATACCTAAAATTATGCTAAACAAAGATAGAGAAGAAATATTGGGAAAAATTATAGAATATGGCATGATGCCAGAATTTAGAGCATTTATGAATGATTTAAGAGATGCAAATTTAACATTATCCAACCAATATACATTGTTAACCTACGCCACAAAATATAAGCAATATGACATAATGAAATATTTAATTCATATAGGTGCAGATGTTAATAAAAGAGATGACAGACTTGACACTCCACTTTCAATAGCTGTTGCAAATAATGATATGGTTGCTGTTGAGATTTTAACAGCTGCAAATGCAAATTTAAATACACTTGATATTTTAAAAAGAACTCCTTTAATCTATTGTATTGAAAAGGGACAAGAAAATATGGGCGTATATTTGATAGACAATGGAGCTGACGTCAATATTGAAAATGGTATTGGCGAAGGTACTTTGGCAATGTCTATAAGGCTTGGCAGAAATGTTATAAAAGAAAGAATCGTTAGAGTTTTAAGAGAAAATGAAAAATAATCTTAATATTTTAAGGCAAAAATCTATAGACTTTATTCATTCAAAATGGGCTGCCGATTGTGTTGGAAGCGACGAATTGGATATTGATACAAATAATTTTGAAAGAATAGCAGATAATATTTTTAACGAGCTTACAAAAGATAAAAAACAAAACAAAAATCCTTTTATTTTTAGAGTTGGAGGACAGTCCGGATCCGGTAAAACAACACAACTTATGCCGTCCATAAAAAATACTATAGATAAAAATAATGCGAATTTTATAAATATAGCAGTTAGAACATTTGCGAAATATCATCCACATTACGATAGTCTTTTAAAAGAGTTCGGCAATGAAATGATTAGAGAAAAAACCAATGGTTTTGCTTTAATGATGCTATTTAGAATAACTGAAAAATTAATAAAACAAAAATACAATATATTGTTAGAGGTTACAATTCTAGACCAAAATTTTGAAAAATATCTGTCACAACTTGCTAAGCAAAATCATTACAATATTCATTTTCACATTCTTTCTGTTCCAAGAGAAAAAAGTGACTATTGGATAGAAAAAAGAAAAAATAGCAGTAAAATAGAAGGTAAAAGGATAGTTTTAAAATCAAGTTCCGATTACTTTTATGAAGTTCTGCCCGCAACATTAGAAAAATTAATAAAATTTAATTTTTGGAATAAAAATGACAAAATATTTTTATGGAATGGATTTGATTTAAAGCCGATCTTTGCCTCTAAAATATATGGAAGCAAAAAATTTATTCAATTATTCAACAAATACAGAAATTTAACCGATTTTAATGAAATTAATGAAGAAATCTTACTAAATGCAAAAATAAGGTGGTTTAATGAATACTATAGCAAACGAATATAGAATAGAAAATCTAGAAGAAACAAAAAAATTAGCAGAAAACATTGCCAATCAACTGCATATCGGCAATGTAATTACATTAAAAGGAACTTTAGGAGCAGGAAAGACATTTTTTACAGGTTGTCTCATAAACTACATGCTAAAAAAATATGGAATAAAAGAGGAAAAAGTTGTTAGTCCTACATTCAACATAGTTAAAGAATATCAATTAAAGGATTTTTCAATCTATCATTTTGATCTATACAGATTAAAAGACAAAAATGAACTATACGAGCTTGATATTGAGAATGCATTTGAAAACGGAATTTCTATAATTGAATGGCCAGAAATAGCGGAAGATATTATATATAACATACTTTTCCAAATAGAAATAGAAATAACTGGCGAAAATAGCAGAATATTTAAAATAAAAAAAATGTTTAAAAATTAGACTGTTCTTTTATTTTAGAACAGTCAATTTATATTAACGACTTAATAGTTGCTCATAACTATTAAACCACCCATTGCCAAATAAATTGTTATTAACGTGATTACGCAAAAAACTATTGTTACCGTCACAATCCAATTATTAGTTCCGCCAATTTTTTCCATTATTTCAATTCTCATTTCTTCATCTTTTATGTGTTCCTCAATTTCTTTCTTTTTTTCATAATATTTTTGATATACAAAATATGGCAATGTTCCACCTAAAATTATATTTATTAACAATCCATAAATGCCACCAATATTACCAAAAAATACATAAATTAATATTAAAATTGCTGACCAACTATATACTTTTCTATAAAGCAAATACCAAAAACTGAAGAAAAATGCATACCAACTCCAATTCCACGCAAAATCTTGAACGCCATTATGATTATATTTTGCAAAGGCATTTTTATACCAAAAAAATTTTTCCGGTTTACCAACAAAAGCATAAAGCATCTTGTCCTCATAAGTCATATTTTGATTAGTATTTTGAGAATTATTTTCCATATT
>CALXXG010000155.1 GCA_944392625.1 uncultured Rickettsiales bacterium | reverse complement strand
CAAATGTTTTTGAAGTTGCTAAAATAAATAATGTTATTATAAATAATATTTTTTTCATACTAGCTTAGTTTAATTTATAATTTTTATAACCAGTTACTTGGAATACAACTGGAGAATATTCTTGTTTTTCTTCATTGTATTCTGTACCTCTAAATTTAAATGATACAACGGCTTTACGCCTTTCTGAAGTTATATTATTTCCAATTTGTGTTCTTAGAGTATAATAAACTTCTGCTTGTACCGGTAATAATTGTAGATTAAAATAATCTTTAATTTTGTCAATAAATCTTGTTCTATGAATTCTAATAAAATTAAAAGAATTTATTTTAACCGTTGTTTCTACATTTTTGCCAAAATAATAAAATGGTCCGTTTATGTTTCCACTGCTCATGAACATATTAAATTCGTTATAAACATCTCCTGAAGAATTATTTCTAATTTTTTCAAGTTTTGTGTTTACGTCATTTATATTACCGGTTTTATAGTTATGGCTTTCTCTTTCTACAACGTAATTTATAATTAAATATCTTAATATGTCTTCATCTGTTGTTAAAGCTTCTTCATTTTTTGATAAATCGTATATACGAGTAAAATATTTTGTTAAATCTTTTTCTTTTATTGTAATAAAAATATCTTCTTTTAATGGTAGAATCATAAATATTATTTGAATGACATTATATGTTATAAGAATACCCATTATTGACATAAATACATAGAATGTTCTATCGGTGATTGTTCTTAAAAAAGTATCGCAATACCATTTAAAAGCTTCCTTAAAATAGTTTCCATTCTTTACATTATAATTAATGGATTCTTTATATTCTTCATCAAAATTATTATAATTATTTGGTTCTTCCATTCTTATATTTTTTAATCTCCTACTTAATTATGTATTAAAAATTATAAAATTCAATTGTTATTTACAATATATATTATTTATTTTTTATTATAAAGTTATAGGCACAAAACTAATGTGCCTATACATTTTTATTTATCTTTTTCCGTTGACTTTATTCCTTTTTTGGCAATTTCTTTTATTTTTTCGTATGTTTCGTATTCTTTTTTTAAGTTTGTATCAATTGGATATACAGCATCAGTACATAATGTATATTTTAAATTATTATCCTCAAATATCTTGAATATCTTCGCATACTCTTCTAAATCCTTTACAACTCTAGTAGTTAGATTGCTAGTTATACATACCTCAAACATAACACCAGCCTTTTCCGCTATTTTCATCAACTGTGGAAATCTATGAATTTGTATGCCATGCCCTATTCTCTGAACCTTAAATTTTTCAATAGCCGTAGCTAAAGTTTCATCAACTGTATCATAATTTTCTTCACCCGCATGAATTGTAGTCATCATACCTAATGCATTGGCTGTCTTATAATAGCTTTCTAGTTCGGGTTTTAAAGGCACTTTTGCTTCCGGACCTGCTGTATCTAATCCAATGACGCCTTTATTAAAATATTGTAGTGCCTTCTTAAAAATTGCATCGTTTGCTGGCGTATCAACATCTCTTCCTAAACACAATATTTGACCGCCATCAATGCCAAAAATTGATTTAGCCCTCTCATATCCAGCCCTTGCTGATATAATTAATCTATCAAAATCAATCTTAAAATTTTGACTTCTTTTATATGGGTTCCACCTTAATTCTAGATAATCACATCCGTTGCAATAGGCATCGACATAAGATTGATAGAAAGATCTCTCAATTGCTTTAGGCGAGCTTTGGGCGTCGTCTATATTGCTTAAAACATCTATATATTCATCCAAATTTTTTACGCCTTCATTTTTCATTGAAAGACTGTCCTTAAATTTAAAAAAATTTTTAGTTTTAAGTTTTAAACCAGTTTCGTTAATAATTTCAAACAATAAAACTGGATCAGTAGCACCTGATAAATGCAAATGTAAATCTTTCATAACGTTACCCCACATAATTTTATAAATAATTTCACCAATTATATTATTTAATATATATAAAAGTCAAGAAATAAATAATTAAAAACAAAAAAATAATATTCAATATGAGAAATAATGCAAAAAATATTTGACATATTAAATATTTTTTGTATCATGCTATCAAATAGTCTAATAATTCAAGAGGTGCAATAAAACTCATGAAAAATCAAGAATTTACAAGAAAACCTGAAGAAAAAATAAACAATAATATTGATTATAATAATATAGATATAGAATCTGAAATAGAAAGAGAATTTACAACTTCTACAATTTCGTCCATTAGAGTTAAAAGTGGTTTAGTATATACTATGAATATAGAAAATGAAAACACAATGATGGTAGAGGATTTAAACTCAAATTATATAGATATAATAGAAAATTCAAAAGATAATTTTCAACAAAAAATAAAAGAAAGATTACAAGAAAATCTAAAAAGATTTAACACTGTATATTAATTATTATATATGACTTTATTAATTGTTATTTTAATGGAATAGAATATGGCAAATAATACAGAAACAAGTCAAGTAAGACCGACCAAAGATGATTCAAAAGAATTAACAAAAGACGATGTTTTTATTTTTGAATATAAAAAAAGTAATATTGAGCTTGCATCTGAACATATTTTATTAATTGATAAAGAAAAATTTTATGAAAAGTGTGAAAAATATGCAAAAGAAAATCAAAATAAACGTGATAATGCTAAAAAATTATTAAATGATCGTACAGCCTTAAGCAATATTTATTATAATCTTAGTGAAGAGGAAAAAGAAAAATTAGAAAAAGAAAAAATAATACCATCTATAGATAGAATATTAGAGTTGGCAAAAATAAATAAGCAAAATGATAATTCATCTCAAAATAGTGAACATAACAAGTATATATCTTTAATTAGAAATAAATTATTAAATTATAACGATGCACTTTGTAATACATCATTAAATCTTTTTACGATTATTGACAACCCATTAGAATATTTTAAAGATGCAATTATATTGCAGACAACAATAGATAATAACACATTTAAAACATATAAAATAGGTAATAAAGAATATCCGTATAATATAAGGGCCGATTATATTGAAAAAGAACAAAGCTTGCAAAAACTTATTGATAACTACATATCAATTACAAAAAGTAAAAATGAAAAACCAGATCCTGGCAGAATTTCTAATCAAATTATATTAACACAAGCTCTTGAATTTAAAAATAATTCTAATGATAAAGTTTTATGCTTTGAAGAAAAGTATTTTATACCACTTAAAATAGAAATATCAGACGAAAACCTTGACAAATTAAAACAGCAGCAAAAAGAATTGCAAGAAAAATATAGAGAAATAAAAAATAATAAAAATATAAAAATAGACACAGAAAAATGCCTTAACGATTATCATAAAAAAGAAGAAGAAATAAAAAACACCACAGGTTTACAAGAATTTAATAAAATTATTAATTACTATGATCAAATAAGATACTCGTTAAAAGATGCAAAAATTGGAACAAAAAAATACATAATGAGTGGTTGTAAAGGCCACGCTTTTGCAATAGAAGCTGAAGTAGTTGAAGATGAAAATATAAATAAAAAAATACAATTGCGCATAATAGATCCAAGCGGTGCTTTTACCAATTATAGTTATGAAAACTTCTACGAAATATTTAATCCAATAATAAATATTAATTCAGAAAGTAGAACCAATAATGAACCTCCAATTGAATTTGTTTCTCCTGAAATAATAGAACTAATAGAAAAAACTCAAGGTTATGAAGGATTCTGTTCCTATAATATGAATGGAACAATAAAAACATTTATTGATAGAGATGAATATAGTAAGGACCAACTAGACAAAATAAATTACAAAGTTTTTATTGAAGAGCATAAAAGAAAATTAGAAGAAAGATTAAAACATTATAATTATAATGATATTATTTATTCTATTAAATATAATAGAAATTTTTTAAATGGTGAAGAAATATTTGATGAAATAGAAAGAAGATTGGGAAAAAATTTATCTCAAGATGAAAAAATTTTTATATACAATGTTTGTTATTATATTGATAATAATCAATATAATAGTGAAGAATATCAAGAATATAAAGATATTTTTAATGCTTTTATTGATATAATTTCTGATTATTATGAAGAACAAAAGCAGAAAATGAGTAATAAAATAAAATATTTGGATGATCTAATAAAAAGTAATGATAAAGAATATGTTAAATCTTATATAATTGCTAATATAAATAACTATTTCATTGTTGATTCTAATATATATGGATATGAAAATAATATTGAAAAAATATTTAAAAGAAAAAAATTTATAATTAATAGAAATTTATGTGAAACAAAATCCAATAATAAAGGATATATTGATGAAAATTTATATATTACAAATAGTTTTAATAGCTTTTTATCAAAATATAAAATGAACAACAGTTTAGGAAGAGATAAAATAGTTCAAGAAATCATAGATAATATAAATTTAAAACTTAATGATTTAAGACTAAAGCAACTATCTGAGGAAGAAAAAGAAGATATTAAGATAGGGAGTCATAATTTTAGTTTTTTAATAAGTTCATATGCAGAAAAATATAAAAATAGTAAAAAAAATGATGAAAGATATAAAAATATTGCACTTGCACTAGTTAAGTCAATTGGTATGGTATATAAAAAATATAATGATGGCATTTTTTTATCAAACAAAGAACTAATATGCAACAGAGTCGTAAACATACTTCTACATTCATGCAGTATGCCAATGATTGACTATAATGATCAAAACGGTATATATAAAACCTATTATAATATAACAAATGATAATGGCGAAGAAGAACCATTTAAATTATCCTATAAGAATATAGGTCAAACTATTCTTAGGGCTTCACTTGGCTATAAAAAAGAATTACAAGTAATTAATTCTTTTCCAGAAGGCAATTTTAAAGATAATATAAAAACTATACAGAGCTATTTAAGAGAATTTGCTAAAGGTAATGATCCCGTTATTACAACAAGAAAATATACTGATTATACAGAAAATCCACCAAAAGTAAAAACTGCAGAATTTCATATAAAAGGAACTTTAAATACAACAATTTTAGATATGGCTTTTAAAAATTCATTGTCTAGTGATGAAATTCTAGCAATACAAGAATACGAAAATATATTAAAAAACATAGAACAAGAAAATTATAAAAAGAATTTAATTACAGTAAATTTAGAAAATTCACAAAATAACAAAAATGACCAATTAAATTTAGCATTAAGTTTATTTAAAAAGGATATTTTACAAAAAATAAATATTAATGATTATATAGACAATAATTTATTAATAAATTACCTAAATAATGATTTAGAATTAAAAAAATTATATGATAATTTATCAAAAAATATTTTTTATTTAGAACAGTTAAAAAATGAACAGAATAATAATAAGGATAAAATAGTTGAAATAACAATAGATAACAAAACATATTCATCTATGCAAATAATGGATAATATTAGAATAAACAAAACAAAAATTACTGAAAGTATGGATAAAACGATATTAAATGTTATATCGGATAATTATGAAAAATTACCAAATAAAGATCAAATTATAGACTTCATAAATAAAAAAAATGAACAATCACCAACAATATTCTCTAAACTTTTACAAGATAAAAAATTAAATAATATTAATAATAAACAATTAGTTAATAATTATTTAGTAAATAATTATGATTCTATTTCAAATAAAGACGATATAGTGAGTTATATAAATGAAACTTATAAAAATACATTACATATAAATGATTTAGAAGAAGAAAAAGAATTATTAGAAGTGTTTTTAAAATTATTAAAAGACGATAAATATATTGATATAAATTTATACAATAAAAACAGATTTTTTATTGAAGCGCTTTCAAACGAATACAATAAATCTCAAGACAAAGGAACAACTATAAAAAAATTAAATCTGTTTTTGAATAATGTAAAAATAACAAATTTATGCTGTGATGATTATGCTTTATCAAAAGTTTTTTCAAATTTTTCTAAAGATGAATTTAATATGATTGATAATAAAAAATTCCTTATGGATTATTTTTTAAAAAGTGCATGCATTCAATATAATGATAATATTGTTGATTACATAGTTAATTTTTGCAATGATGATAGTAATAAAGAATTTATAAAAGAAAACATTAAAAGTTTTGAAGAAAAATTAGATTATATAGATAAAGAAGAGTATAAGGATAGAATATCCAATGCATTTAAAAACGCTGTTGCTAAAATTCAAAAAAGTAATGAAAGATATTTGTAATAATCATTAAAATATAGTCTTAGTATTAAAAATTATATTTTATTATATGATTATTAAAACTCTTTTTTATTTTTAAAAGCTATATCCAATGTGCTTTCATCTAGGTAATTAAATTCACTGCCCAAAGGTATGCCATAGGCAGGCTTTGTGATTTTTATATTAAATTCTTTAAGAATATCCGCAATATAAAAAGCAGTTGTCTGTCCTTCTATGGTTGGGTTTGTTGCTATTATGATTTCCTTAACATTTTTGTTGTTTTTTAATTTTTCAATAAGACTTTCTATATTTAAATCATTTGGCCCTCTGCCTTCGCTTGCAGAGAGGTTGCCCCCTAATATGTGATATTGGCCTTTGTATATCATGGTGGCTTCTATTGCCCATAAGTCAGCCACATTTTCAACAATACAAATAATTTCTTTATTCCTTGTCTCGTCTTTACATATTTCGCAAATATCTTCAGTTGTTAAATTGCCGCATATAGGGCATTTTTTTATCTTTTGATAGCCTTCTTCCATTGCATTTAACAATGGAAACATTAAATTCTCTTTATTATTCAATAGATGCAGCACAACTCTTTTTGCTGATCTTGGACCTAAAGAAGGTAGTTTAGAAAATATCTTTATTAAATCGTTCAATATTTTATTGTTCATCTTATTTAAAATTATTTTTATTAATATGGTCTAAAAATCCAATATTCTTTTTCTATGGTTTTATTAGAGTTTGAATTTATTCTATTTAATATGCCATTATTTTTTTCAATAACTTTTGATGAGGCAATATTTTTTTCATCACACGAAATCATTAACTCTGTATATCCTTCTTTCCAGGCTTTGTCAAGTAAAAGTTTTAAAGCTTGCGTGCAATAGCCTCTGCCTCTCTCTGAGTGTTTTATTTTATAGCCAATATGGCCTAAACTATTTTTTAAAAGATATGGGCTGAGTCTTTTTCTAAACATAATTTCGCCAATCATTTTGCCGTTGTTGCAAATAAAATATGAATCAGCCTCAACCCAATCTTTTTTTTCAATTGTTTCTTTTGTTTTACAATTTTTTATAAAATCTATATATCTAGGAAAAAAATTTCTAATTTCTTCCTCGGTAAAATCTTTATAGGTTTTTTCAGTTTTAAAATATGAATTAAAAATGTCTTCTATAATGCTTAGCATTTTAAATTCGTCGCCATTATTTTGAAAATCTTTTATAAAGTCAACAAAATCATCTTCATATTTTAATTCATATTTTTCTAAAGTTATCATTTATCTATTGCCTAAAGTTTTTCTATTAGTCCCCAACATAAATTCCTAAGGCTTTAGCTGTTTTAACTAAATAATCATTTTTATTAACCGGTCTATTTCCGATCTGTACTGCCTCAATTAAATCTACATCTGTTATTTTTCCATCTTTTAGGACAATAATTCTTTTGTTCTTGCCTTTTATTAATGCTTCAATAGCCTTTACAGCAAATTCTGCGGCTATAATTCTATCATAGGCTGTTGGAATGCCGCCTCTTTGAATATGGCCTAAAATTGCAGTTCTGTTTAGATATCCATTTTCTGATAATTTGCTTGATATGTAGTTTGAAATTCCAGTATAGCATGCAACGCCACATTTTTCAATTGATAAATTTTCACCATTTTCCGTCTTGCAGCCTTCTGCAACAACCATTAAAGCATAATCTAATCCGCTGTTTCTAACCTCTTCAAGTTTTTTAAATATATTTTTAAAACTATACTTAATTTCCGGAATTAAACAAATACACGCATCGCCAGCTATGGCAGTATGTAAGGCCAAGTGTCCGGCATCTCTTCCCATTACTTCCAATATCATAATTCTGCTGTGGCTGTAGGCTGTAGTTTGCAGTTTATCCATTGCATCCATGGATACATTTCTAGCTGTATCAAACCCAACAGAATAATCTGTAACAGGCGTATCATTATCAATTGTTTTTGGTATGCAAATAACATTTATATCTGTTCCTTCTATTAATTCTGAAGTTATCATAGCGCTTCCATCTCCGCCTACAACTATAATTGAGTCTAAACCAAGCTCTTTTACGCCTTTTACAAAAGCCTGTTTATTTTTATCAGCTGTGTTGGTGGAACCGCCATCTCTATTTTTGCCTCTTAAAATAGTGCCTCCAGATCTCATAGCGGCAAAATTAATCTCTAAATCTTTTATTTCAAGCTTTTTGTAATTTAAGTTTGGATAAAATAACCCATCCGGTCCATCATATATTCCATAAACTTCTATATTTTTTTCGTGTGCGGCTTTAACTACAGAGCTTATAACAGCATTTAAGCCTGAACAATCACCGCCTGATGTAAAAATGCCAATTCTTTTAATTTTTTTCATACTCTTTTGCCATGTGATTCTTTAGATATTTAATAGTATTATATTTTTTCTGTAAAAAAGTCAATAAAAAATACTAATTATTTGTTATACAAATATTATTTTTTTCTTGAAAAGTAAATAGAACTATAATTTAATAAAAGTATATAAAAATAATTCAATAGGTTATGGAAACTATTCAAATAATACATAAAAGGAGAAGCATAAGAAAATTTAATGATTTGCCTATAACAGATGAGGAAATCCATACAATACTTTATGCCGGCATGACAGCACCTAGTGCCATGAATAAACAGCCTTGGAGATTTATAGTAATTACTGACGATAATATAAAAAAAGAAGTTATAAAAATCTCTAAATATGCACAAATGGTCGTTCAATCACCATTTTCAGTATTGGTTTGCGGAGATGAAAGTATATCCTTTGGCGATTATTGGAGAGTGGATTGTTCAGCCTGCATTCAAAACATGCTTTTGGCGTCATGCGCCTTAAATATTGGCAGTGTTTGGACCGGCATTGATGACAGCATGGCAAAAGAATATTCAAAATTATTTAACTTACCTGACAATGTAAAACCACATTCGCTTATAGTTTTTGGACATTCGGACTTACCTTTTGAAGAAAGAGATTATTTTGATGAGAAAAAAGTACACAATAATAAATGGTAATTTATGCACAGAGAGGCTTTAAAAAAAATAATTAATGAAACTCAAGAGATTATTTATAAAAAATTAAATGAATTAATACCGCAGGATAGCGAATCTCTTACTA
>CALXXG010000154.1 GCA_944392625.1 uncultured Rickettsiales bacterium | reverse complement strand
CTTTTGGATCATTGATAAATAAGTTATTTTTACTCATCATTGCTTTTCCATAAAGAGGTATAAACAATGTTTTACTTTCATTATTTAATTCCATAATACTATTCTCTTTCTGTAATTTATTTTTTATTTTATATTTTTCCATTTTAATTTATTGCATCTACCCGCATTTTTTTAAAATGTTCTTTATTTTATAATTTTAAATTCCTTTATTTTGATTATATGCTATATTTAACATTTTAAAATTAAAAATAATATCCACCTGTTTATCTTGATGTACTTCAATCCTGTTTATAAGAACTTTCATTATTTCTGGTGTTGGCTTTTCCAATTTCAAAAAATCATTTACCAATTTTTTAATGTTTTCTATATCATCATCTGAATTGTTTTCTTGTTCATTTTTTAATTGAATGTATTCCATCTCTTTTTGTTTTATCTCGTCTTTTAATTTATTAAATAATCTTTCATACATCTCTTCACTAATTTTCCCATTTAATTTATCGACATACATTTTATCAATATTATCATTTATTAGTTTTATTTCTGTTTCTATTTTCTTTAAGATTTTTCCATAATCATATTTTGATATATTATTTTTTATGTTCAGTTCTATTTTTTTGCTATCAATTTGTAAAAATAATTTTTTTATGTATTCTAATACTAACTTTTCTAATGTCTCATAGTTAAATCCATGTGATGTACAAAGTCCTAATTTTGAGTTTCTACGATAATTATTGCATATCATATCTAATCTTCCGTTTTTCCTTGATCTAACACCTATTTTATGCTTACATTCATAACATACTAGCAAACCATCTAGCAAAAAATGATGTATCTTTTCATTTCGATTATAATTTTGAGTAATTACCATTTTTTGTACTGTGTCAAAAATTTTTTTATCTATAATTGGTTCATGGGTATTTTCTACAATATTCCATTGTTCTTTTGGATTTGGTCTTAATTTTCTATTTTTATAGCTTATCCTACTTCTTTTATTTTGTACTGTATTTCCTATATATATTTGATTTTTTAGAATATTTTTTATCGTTTTATTTTCCCAAAATGTTACTTTATTATATCTAATCTGGTTTGCCGTAGGGATATTGCTGTTATTTAAGTAATCTCTTATCATGCTAATTTGATTTCCGTGAAATTGCCATATTAAAAATTGTCTTTACAATTTTCGCTTCAGGCTCACAAATGATTAATTTATTTTTGTCATTCGGATTTTTCATATATCCTAAAGCTGTTTTGCCTCCTACCCATTTCCCTTCTTTTTGCATTGTATGCAAGGCTGTCCTAATTTTTTTTGATAAGTCTTTTGAATACATATCGTTTAATATTGATTTAAAAGGTGCAATATCATTGTTGCCATTATTATTCGCAAAAGTATCTATACCATCTGTTACAGAAACATATCTAACATTTTTCTCTGGAAACCATTTTTCTATGTATTCTCCTGTTTCTATGTAATCACGACCTAAACGAGATAAATCCTTTGTTATGACCATATTTATTTTTTCAAGTTCTATGTCTTTTATCATTCGTTGAAAACCTGGTCTATTAAAATTTGTTCCAGTAAAACCTTGGTCAATATATATATCTATAAGTTCATAACTCCATCCTAAATTTTCTACATATTCTGTTAATAATGTTCTTTGGTTTTTAATACTTTCGCTTTCATCATATCCTCTATCTACATCTTCTTTTGATAGTCTTATATAAATAGCTACTTTATATATTTTTTTGTCTATCGGCTCAAGCATTCTACCTCCTTTCCATGCTTGAGATAATAATTTGAATTCCTATAAATTATATCTAATTTATAGGTGAATTCAAATGCTCAAGTGATAAAAATTTTTAATTTTATTAATCACATTTGCTAATTGGATATATTAATATTTCTTTTCATCTATTGTAGAGTGGGCTCATTTATATCTAACATATTCATTATCAAATCTTCTATTAATTTTTCTAAATCCTCTCCTTTTTTGTCAAAGCATATATTCACTTTAAATGACTCACTCATATTTTCTCCTATTATTAACTAATATTTATTTAATTTATATGTGTCAAAAATGCGATTATTCTAAATATAAACATATAAAGTTTATAATATATACTTTACTTTTCTCTCAAAAATTCTACCCTAATTTCTAAAAATACAAAAAAAGATATGCCTTTTTATTTACATATCTTTTTCAAAATATAATCTTTTTATTACTTCAAAATTTATTTCTTTAATTTTTCAGATAACAGTTCCTGGGTAGGAATGTGCTAGTTTTCACTCATATGTCTCTATAATTTTATGCTAGTATATTTAACTTATAAAAATTAAATATGCTATATTGTTTTATAACTTGTAAGTTATATTACTTATCCCCACTTTATATGAACCTTTTAGAGTATCCCAAATAACAGTCCTACATATCCAACGATATTTATCGCTGAATGGAGCATAATAGAAGCAAACACATTGCGATACCTTGTATAGAATATGGTTAAGACCACGGCCGGAAGCAAGTAATAGAAAAATTCTGAAAACTGAACAATATGAATGCAGTCAAACAAGAATATAGAAATTACAGCGGCAACACTTGCCCTAATCCTTGTTTTTGGCTTTCCAATCAGCGAAAAACGAAATGTCATTTCTTCTATAACAGGCGCAAAAATACAACCTTGAATAACAGTTAAAACAATAGGCACTGATATCATCTGAGCTTTTACATTTTCGTTGTTCTTTGGCAAAATATCTAATTTGAATTTGTCAACTACATATAGCAACAGCATTGTAAAAACAAGGTCTGCTATAAGCCATACAATCAAATTCAAATAAAACCTTTTGCTTTTTAATTGATGTGCCTTTAAGGCATTCCACTCCTCTGATAGTTCTTTATTGAAAACAGTCAATACCACAACAAACAAAACAACATACACAATAAAAGATGCCCATTCATCAGAAACAGTTGGCGCAATAAGTTCCCACAACCCAAAGTTAATTAAATAGAATAAAATTATGATTAAGATCCTCTTCCAATTATCTTTTAATAATTGCATCAATAGCTTACCTCCTAAAATCCTGATTTACCACTACCATTAAGTCCTAATATTTCTCCCTCGTATACTTCAAAAGACAAATCATCTACTGCTTTTAATTCTTTATATCTTTTTGTTAAGTTCTTAACTTCAATAATATTTTTCATTTATACCTCGATTACAAATTAGTTATTGTATTTTTTCTATAAACTTAATACTTTCATCATATATTTTTTGATATTCTATATTATGAACATAATGAGAACAATCTAAAATTTTATATTCCCCATTTTGTTTGCTATTAATATAATCAATAATAAACTTTCTCCAATCTTCTTGTTTATAACCTGTTCCTTCCCCATTTGAAGCAAAAAATAACATTGGTACATCAGTATTATCAATACTTTCTAATTTTTTTGCATTTTCTTTAATACTTTTTGCTTCATTCAACATTGAACTAGTTGCCGTTCTTCTATAAAATATTACTTTATATAATTCCTTTTCTTCATCTGTTAAATTACCATCTTTTATAGCAGATGAATTATCAATAATAGATGGCATAAATCTAGTAATTCCAATATCGGCTCCAATTTTTGCAAGACTAAGCGTAGCGTTACTTATTTTCATATTTTCATACGATTTAGGAACTGCTGGATCTAACCCTATAATTCCTTGTATTTCATTTGGATATTCATTTGCCCAATACAATGCTTCAATACCAGACATAGAATGAGGAAATAAAATAAATTTTTTATTATCTACACCTGCTTTATTTAATGATTCTCTTGTTTCATATAAAATTGTGTCTATATCTCTATCAATATCACTTATATCACTAAAACCATATCCTGCTTTTTCAACTACTGCTATTTGATAATCATCTTCAAATAATGTATATAAAGTTTTAAAATCAAGTGTAGGTGAACAAGTTCCCGCTCCGGACATAAATACTAATGTTGTATCACTATTAGAATTACCACTTATATAAACATTTATATTATGATTATTTACTTCTACAAGTTTTCCATTTGTTTTAAATAAATTATCTTCTTTCTTTAATTTTAATTTATGATTAATAATACTAACTATTATTAATACTAGTAATAATAATATAATAATACCAATTATAATCATACCAACCTTTAAAAATTTATTCATATTTTATCTCGCTTTCAAATTACTATCTTTTGTTACGATTATATAATAAATGACAGATAATTTCAACTAATTATCTGCCCTTCTAATTGTAATTTGTGTTGTTTCTTATTTTCTTTTGATGTTTATTTATTAT
>CALXXG010000153.1 GCA_944392625.1 uncultured Rickettsiales bacterium | reverse complement strand
GATTTCGACCAATTTAGCAAGTTCTCGTATTCGAGGCACCTAATAGGCATTTGCTTAAATTATTACGTTATTTCCGCAGCAACCACATCCGTTACCGTAGCAACCATAAGGATATGATTGGTAAGGCGAGCAGGTAATGTAAGCTGGTTGAGGGAAAGGACGTAAGGTATTAGTTATATTAGCAGTTTGACTTAATTGTGAGATTTGTAATTGAGCAGATTGTAAATCAGTTCTTAACTGATTAATTTCGTTTTCACAAAGTTTGTCTAATATTTTTTGAGTATTAGCAATTCCTTCTGCTCTCAAATCGCAGCAACAATTAGCTAACTGACTAGATAAGGTTTGAGTTTGTAGAGCGTTATCATATCTGTTCTGTAAGATTTCTTTTTGAGTATCGCAGCAACATTTTTGCATTTCTGCTCCTAGATTAGTTAAACCAAGCTGAGTTGTATATCTATTTTCTAGTACATCTCTTTGAGTTTGACAACCTGTAGTAGATACATTTTGATTAGTATTAAATATATCTCTTTCTAAGAAACGAGTGTCAACGTTAGTTTCAAAAGCAGTATTTCTGTTTCCAAAACCGTTGTTTCCCCAGAAAGCAAATAAAACTATGATAATCCAAAACCAATCTCCACCACAACCATATCCATATCCATATCCGTCTCTGTTGTTTCCAACAACTGCACCAACATCTGCAGCAGTTAAAGGCATAGCTTCCATGTTCATTTCTCCTTTCTAAATATTTATTTATATCAACCTTTTTAGGTAGATACCTATTTCATATTTTGAACTTGATTAAGAACTTCTGTAGGCACACCCATACTTTTAGCTTGATTCAAAACATTTTGCATTTGTTCAGGAGATACATTATCCATCATTTGTTTCATAAACTCTTGAGGATTAGTACCTTTACTTCTTGCTTGTTCTATCATTTGATACATTTGTGGATTTCTTGCTTGTAGTTGGTTCATCAACATTTGCATTAGCATGTTCTGCATTATTAATCATCCCTTTCAACTCAAGTATTTGAGCCTGTAAATTTTCTATTTCAATATCTTTTTCATCCTTTTGTATCATTTCCATAATATTAAAAGTTCTTATATCTCCTTTAGTGTTTTTTATCCACATGGTGTTATATTCTTTGTTTAAAAATATAGTATCTGAAAACACTAATTCTCGTTTAACCTCATCTATACTATTTACATATTTAATATTAGTATTAGATTGACTTGGGGCTAATTGAAAGTTTTGAGTAATAGGTGTAGGTAGTCCTGTGTTGGGATTTTGCTGTACTTGTTGCAATTGTCTATCTATTCTATCTCTCATATTTTGTAATTCCTGTTGATACATTTGATTATTATATGGATACATATTGCATTCCCTTCCTTCTCTGATTCTAACAAAAAAAGAGACATTACATACTTTTCTTAATAGGGAACTCCTTAAGTAGTAATTATCTCCTTTCTATGCTTTAATTGTATAAAAAAAAGGTATCCTATTTCTAGGATACCTATATCAACTTTTTTCATCTTTTTAGAGTTGGCAAATTTAAAGGTTTTTCTAATTGTTCATAAATAGACCTACATTCATTCTTAATAATAGTATTTTCATCATAGTCTTTTATCTTCTTTATTTGTTCATAACTTTTACGTTCCCTATAAAACATTATAAACATTTCATATCTTATTGGATTGTTTTTTCTCCAATATTCTTCATAATCTAATATGATTGGATTATTAGGAGAAGTGCCTACAAAATCTCTTAAAGGATCATATTTAGAAGTTTTACCAGACCAATGATACATATTATCATTAATTTCTTCAATAGTATCTTTTAAATTAGCTTTAGTTGTCATTATACAAGAACAAAATAAAGTTAATATAATAGATTGCCATATGTTGAATTTAAAAACCATAAATAATGTTATTAAGATTGTTGTAGAACATAATAAACATTTATACCATTTTTTATAATGTAATGATTTCCCAAATATTATTTTTGAAAACATAAATAACAACATTATAAATATTGTATCTCTAATATTTAATTTTACCATTAATCCACAATAAAATATCAAAATAGTCTCAACTATATTAAAAATTAATTTCCATAATTTCTTCTTATTTACTTTATTAAAAACCTTTTTATTCATTATTATTCACCATCCACTTCATCATAGAACCAGAAAATTGAATCCCACATAATTTCTACCCCCCTTTCTATTTATTAATAAATATAGCAAATGCCATTCCTAAATTTATTATTATAAATATAATATTTAAAATAAAGAGATTTATACTTCTAAAGGTTATTGCTTTTACTTTTCTCTTTTTTTCTTTATCAACATTCCAAAACATATAATAAATATTCTCTAATTTATTATATTTGTTTCTTAATAAAAATAATGATAAAAATAAAATTATCTTATTAAAAATGTTTGCAATAATCATATTATTACCTAATAATGCAAAACTGATTATACCTGCTATTATTATTGTTATATAGCATAAAATCATATAAAATATATCAAAGATTTTAGCTTTGTCTTTATACAAAACTTTTAGAATTATAAAGGTCAAAACTACATATAATAATTGAAACCAACTATTAAAAATAAATATTTGTTTTAACAAAAGATAGTCCATTATCATTAGCAATATAAATAATAGGCGTTTCTCTTTTATATTCTTACATGCAATCATAAAACAAGCACAATATATTGCTTCTGGAATTTGACCTAAAAACATCTCAGCCAATTAAATCTCTCCCCCCCTATTTATATTATATATTTGTGTTACTATTTTGTCAATAAAAAAGCTTGCCCTTTGCAGCAAGCTCTAAAAGAACAAATTACATTCCTATTTTAGAAAATATGAAAGCAATTACTATTCCTAATATTGTGAATATTATCTTATCAATTATTCCTTCCCATCTTTTGGCTGGTTTACTTTCAACTGCTATTAAACGGTTATCTATCTTATTCATGTCTTCTCGCATTGCTTTTATTTCAGTTGCTATTTCTTTAACGGAAACTGTTAATTCGTATATATCCTCAACTCTACTTTCTAACTTGTCCAGTCTAATTGTATTTGACTTACTCCGGTCATGAGTTTTAATCAGTAATTGTAATTCTTCTTTTGTCATTTTTTACTCCTTTTTATTTTTATTTGTTCACTATATATTTTTAGAAATTTACAAATCAGTCGTTTTTTGTATATTGCACAATGGCATATGCTCCAGTTAAGCCGTTTGAATATATACTATCAATTTTATATTCTATTTTTTTTGATTTTCTAACAGACATAGGCAAATCATCTAAAGTGGCTCCATTAGCTCTTTGGATATATCCTTCATACGTTTTAATTAACGCATTTGAAGCAACTTCAATTTGTATATATGTATCAGTTCTTAAATCAGACAAAGCAATCACTTTTCTATATAAGGTTTTACCATCTTTCCAAGTTCCTACTATTTTTTCATCAGTTGAATATTGTTCACCAGCATCTATTCTCTTACCTGCAACTTGTAATAATCCGCCTTCGTCTTCGTCATACTTACCCATTATTCCAACACCATTTTTTGCTAGTGCTATATTAGGAATACCTGAACTAAAAGTTGCTGTAAATGTTGATTCTGACAATTCATCTTTAATTAATACTTCAATTTGATAAGAATTATTAATATCAAAACCCAGTTTTTCGGTATCTCCTTTAATCAATCCATCAAAAGAAAATTTACCGTTACTAACAGTTAATTTTAAATCTTGATATTCCGACCAATCATCAGCTTTTGTTGCCTTATATCTATATTTTGAATAGGTTATTGCGTTAGTCTTAACACCAAAATTGACTAAATCTATGTTACCGTTAATTTTCAATGTAACTTCTTCTGATGTACCATTTTTTCTATTAGCAGTTATGTTACCTTTTTCTAAAGGCTTATAATCTACTGTTTTGTTAGCTAATTTAGTAACTAAAGTTGAATTATTACGACTGTCAATAGCATAAACGTTAAATGTACCATTAGGAACTCCGTTTATTGTTCCGTTTACGTCAGCAGAAGCACTATAAGTTATATC
>CALXXG010000152.1 GCA_944392625.1 uncultured Rickettsiales bacterium | reverse complement strand
TAATAATATTAATCTACTATTGTAGATGTTCTCGCTTGTGAATGGTGCGAGCAATAAATTATTTCACATCGTGGATGTTCTCGCTTGTGAATGGTGCGAGCAATAAATTATTTCACATTGTAAATTTAAGAGTATCTTTGGGTACTCTTTTTTGATATAATTATTCAGAGGTGCTGATATAATGAAACTTCAAACTGGATACTTATACCATATATCATCAGATTTTTTGAAATTGATTGATGAACCTAATTTACAAATAAACCATATGGGGAATCATAGTAGACCATCATATTTTGTTATTAAAGATAATGATATATTATGGTTTATTCCCCTAAGTAGTAAAGTTGATAAATATAAAAAAGAGTATAATAAAAAAATTAAAAAATATGGCAAATGTAATACAATTTTAATAAGAAATATTGCTAATAAACCAAATGCAATATTAATTCAAAATGCTTTTCCGACTATTGAAAGATATTTAAACCATCCTCATACTGTTAATGGTATACCGTATCGTGTTCCAACTGGTATTCAAAAAGAAATAGAAGCTAACTTTTTTGAAGTTATGCGTTTAAAAAAAGAAGGAGTTAACCTATTCTTTACTGATATAGATAAAATTAAAGAAATAATAAATAAAGAGTTGAATAATTCTAAAACTAACTTTGAATTATAATTTATTTTTTGCCTGATTTGTGAGAGTATCGACTTATATTCTTTTTAATTTTTTCCAAAAATTTTATAAAACTTTTGTCCTCCTATATATTTAACTTACAGAATAATATTTTATTGCTGTTGCGCAAGGATTACTATTATAGTAATTACCAACATTATTATAAAAATTTATTTATTGATTTCATTATCATTTTCCCTTTCTATTTTACTTTTTGCTTTGTTATATAAATCTTGCACTAGAATCACTTCTTTCTATAAATTTAAAACTTATTAAGTATTTTTAATATTTCTTCAATTGTTATAGGTCTGTTTCCCGAAAAATTATAAAAAATATTATTATAAACAAATATAGCATTTTTGCTTAATGGAATATTCTTGGTTGGAAATATATTATAATACCCATAAGTATTTATATTTGGCAAATAAAACTCTGTATTTTCTGGTTCATAATTAGATGTTACTCTTCCTAGTTTGCTTTTTAATTCTTCTTTTGTTTCCTGCGATGCAAACGGTGTTATAAATGCAATTGATACATCTAATATTTTTAATTTTTCATTTCTTTCCATGAAATTAGGATTAGTAATATCTTCTTTATAATTGGAATCTATTTTTTTATTATAATCATCAAAATTATAAAAGCCAAAAACAGAGACTTCTACGCTTTCAATTTCACCTATATCATTATATCTAATATCACACTTGTTGATTTGTGAATTATATTCTTCTGGATTAAAAGCAAATTCTATCCTTAATTTTTCTTCTAAATCTTGTAAATTTGTAATATTATCACATGTAACATTATTATTTTGATCAATAATTACAGGTTCTGATAATTCTACAGTTTGTTTAAACCAACCGTCTTCATCAATAGTTTTGTTAAGTATATATCTTTGCACATACTCACTAGCTGCAACTATTGTAATAACTGAAAAAAATGCAATTACAATAATTAATGCAGTTTGTTTTCTAAAAAATGGTTTTTGTAATACAAATAGTTTGCTATTTTGTTTATTAATAGTTGAATCAAATATTTTTTTATCTAATTCATTAGATGCTTTTACTTTATTTAAAGTATTAGCAATGTTTTCCTTGAAATCCATAATCTTCCTCCTCTATTAAAAGTTTTTCTAATTGTTCTTTTCCTCTTTTTAGTTGTTGTTTCACCGTAGATTCATTTAAATTTAATATAGTAGATATTTCTTGTATTTTATACCCTTCATAATAATACAAAACTAGTACTACTCTATATTTTTCAGATAATTTAAATAAACATTCATTTAAATCCTCACATAAATTATTCGTTTGTGAAGATTTATTAGTTTTAAATTCCAAAAACAAGCATATTTTTTTCTTCCAGGATGAAAAATATAAATTTTTACATTTATTAACTGCTACTTTAACGCACCATTTTTTTATATTTTCATCAGTTTCTTTAACAAATTTATTCATATTTTCATATAATTTTATAAAAACCTCTTGTGTAACGTCTTCAGCATCGGATATATTTTTAGTATAAACATAAGTCAATCGCAAGATGTCATTTTTTATCAAATTATATATTCTTTGAAACTGTATATCCATTTCTTCCCTCCTAAAACCGGTTTCACTTATATAACAAATCAAAATACAAAAAAGTTACATTTTTTTAAATTTTTTTAATTTTTTTTAAATTTAAAAGATTTACTCATTAATTATACCATATTGAGCTATTAAGAATATTATTGTTAAAAATTTGATAAAAACTTGATTAATGGTAAGATATTATATCAAAGATAGACTAATTTATCGCTTAAAATAAATTATCTTTCTACAAGGCTAAAATTGGTGTATAAAAAAAGATGGCTATATTTCTATGCCATCATTTTTAAAACGAATTATCAATAATTAGTTTATTATATTAATTCTCATCATACATATAGACTACAATTATCTGGAACAGCTAATTCAATTATAGTAACTGAAAGAGTAAGAGCATATAATAAATGATTAAATATTAAAGGAAAGTCAGTTAATGTTTTTAAAATCAATTCAACATTAAAATTATTTTCTGGCACTACACTAGCAAATAAATATGATATGCTTGCAAGAATAGCACCTGCATAACCAATCTTACTTATAGTTTTAGCTAGTCCTCTTAATTTAGTTTTTAAAGGACTTTCAGGAATTTCTTCTTGATTTTATCTTAAATATATAGTGTTACAATTTAATTTTTATTACGTTACGTCAACAATAGTTTTTTCATACTCTGGATTTACAATAATAAAATAGATAAATGTAGATACAATCCCTAATAAAACTAAAATCGCTAAAATAGTAAATATTTTTTGCCTTCGATTCATAATTAATACTCCTTAAGCTAATTATA
>CALXXG010000151.1 GCA_944392625.1 uncultured Rickettsiales bacterium | reverse complement strand
TTATACAGTAGTAGGAATATTAGTAATGGCTTTTATAAGTACATATCAAATAAAAGAAAAAAATAGAATAATAATAAGTACTATAATAGGAATTATATATGCTTGTTCAGATGAAATACATCAAAGTCTTGTACCAGGAAGAAGCCCAATGATAACAGATGTAATGATAGATGCTATGGGAGTAGTATTAGGAATTTTGTTAGTAATGTTAGGAAAAGTAATAATAAAAAACTTTCAAAAAAAATCTACAGAAATGGATTAAAAAACATTTCTTTTTTTTATGAAAATATTTAGATATGCATAAATAAGAATAAAGTTTATAATATGATAAGAATAATAAATAAAAAATTGAAAAATCAAAAAATAGAAAACTCTTAAAAATAAAGACTCAAAACGAAAATATTTCATAGAATTTTACATAAAACGACAAAAATGCCAACAAAAGTATTGAAATTTAAAAATAAAAATAGTATAATTAAAATGCTGAAAAAGGATGTGAAATTTATATAGGGGGGTAATATAAATGGAGGTAAGGATGGATAATGATGTAGCTGTTACGGCTTTAACAGTATTACCATCAAAAGGATACAATGAAATATTTGGAGAAATCAATATTTATAAACATATGAAAAGAATATTAGATATTATAATAGCAAGTATAGCTCTAGTAATTTTATCACCAATATTTTTAATAATAGCTATATTAATAAAATTAGAATCACCAGGACCAGTATTTTTTGGACATAAAAGAGTAGGTAAAAATGGAAAAGAATTCAAATTATGGAAGTTTAGAAGTATGGTGGTAAATGCTGAGGAATTAATAAAGACCTTTACACCAGAACAAATGAAAGAATTTAAAGAAAATTTTAAATTAGAAAATGATCCTCGAATCACTAAAATTGGAAAAATTTTAAGGAAGACAAGTTTAGATGAATTACCACAATTAATTAATATAATAAAAGGAGACTTATCAATTATTGGACCAAGACCAGTTATTGGAGAAGAATTAAATAAATATAGAAACAATAAAAATAAATTTTTAAGTGTAACTCCAGGTCTTACAGGATATTGGGCAGCTAACGGAAGAAGTAATACAACATATCAACAAAGAATGATGATGGAATTATATTATGTGGATAATATATCATTAGAATTAGATATAAAAATATTTTTTAAAACTATATTATCTGTAGTAAAAAAAGAAGGAGCAATGTAATGACTATTGATATTATATGCCCTTTATATAAAGCAGAAAATTATATAAAGGGCTTGAACAAAAGTTTACTAATGCAAGAAAAGGTAGAGATAAATAAAATAAAATATATTGTAACCAAAAGTAATGACAGAACTACTGATAGATTAAAAGAAATGAATATAGACTATGAGGAAATCTTGCCAATCGAGTTTTCGCATAGTCTAACTAGAGAAAAGGCAGCAAAAGAAAGTAATGCTGATATTATTGTTTTTATCACTCAAGATGTTATAATAAAAGATAGATTGTGGTTATATTATTTAACAAAAGATATAATAGAAGGGGTTTGTGAAGAAACATATAGTAGACAGATTGCTAAAGATAATGGAATAGAAAAATATACTAGAGAATGGAACTATCCTGAGCAATCTAAAATTTTGACTAAAAATGATGTGGAAAAATTAGGAATCAAAGCGTTTTTTTCATCAGATGCTTCATCAGCAATAAGAAGAGATGTATTTATAAAGTTAAATGGATATGATGAAAAGAATATGCCCACAAATGAAGATATGTACATTACGTATAAGTTAATAATGAATGGATATAAAATTAAATATTGTGCAGATTCTGTCATATATCATTCTCATAATTATGGAATAAAAGAAAATTATAGAAGATATTATGACACAGGAAAATTTTTTAAACAAAATAAATATTTAAATAAATATAAAGTGACTAAAGCAGGTACTGGAATGGCGAAATATATTTTGAAACGTGCAATTGAAGATAAAAATTGGAAAGTTATACTAAATTTTTTACCTAATATGGTTTCAAGATTTTTAGGGATGCAAATGGGGAAAATGAATAAAGAAGAGGGATAACATGAATATAAAAACAATAGTTATCATAAATGACTTTAACTATGTTCAAGGAGGAGCAAGTAAAGTTGCTATTGATACAGCAAAATTGTTAAAAGAAAAAAATTTTAACGTGTATTTTTTTTCTGCTGTTAATAAGAAAGAAGATGAAATAGAAGGAATAAAATATATTTCAACAAACCAAGATGAAGCTTTGAAAGAAAAGAATAAGTTAAAAGGAGCTTTTAATGGAATATATAATTTAAAAGCTAAAAAGGAACTCAAAAGATTGTTAAAAACATTAGATAGAGAAACAACTATTATTCATGTTCATGGATGGACAAAGGCCCTATCTAGTAGCATATTTGATATTGCATTTAAAATGAGATTTAAAGTTGTATTAACATTACATGATTATTTTACAGCTTGTCCTAATGGTGGGTATTTTAATTATCCAAAGAATAAAATATGTCATTTAAAACCTTTAAGTTGGAAATGCATAAAATGTAATTGTGATTCTAGAAATTATATGTTTAAAATTTATAGAGTATTAAGGCAATTTGTTCAAAATAAAATTGTTAGATTAAATGATAAATTAGAATATGCAATTTCTATTTCGGATTTTAGTGAAAAAATATTAAGACCAACATTAGGGGAAAATGTTAAGATTACAAAAATATATAATCCAATAGATACAGATGAAGATATAGAAAAAATAAATCCAAGTGAAAATGAGTATTACTTATATGTTGGAAGAGTTTCAAAAGAAAAAGGGGTAGATTTGTTTTGTCAAGCTATAACAGATTTGAATTATAAAGGAATTGTTGTTGGAGATGGAAATGAAAAAGAAAAATTGGAAAAACAATTCCCTGACATAAAATTTGTTGGTTGGAAAAATAAAGATGAAGTTAAGGAATATATGAAAGGTGCCAAAGCCTTAATTTTTCCTAGTATATGGTATGAAACAGCGGGACTTACAATCTTAGAAGCACAATCTTTAGGAATACCTACTATTGTTAGCCGAAATTGTGCGGGGTCAGAGTTTGTAAAAGAAGAAGATACTTTTGAAAATTTAGAAGAATTAAAACAACAAGTAAGAAATAAAAAACTAGAAAAACAAGTCGTAAATATGAAAAAATTTAAAGTAAGTAATTATAGAAAAGTGTTATTTGAATTATATAATAATATATAAGTGGTGATAGTAATGAAAAAAATACGAGTACTAATGATAGTAGATAATTTAAATAAGTGTGATGGAATTGCATCATACGTTATGAATTATTATAAAAAAATTAATTTAGAAAAGTTCCAAATAGATGTATTGGTTTCAAAATCTGATAATGGCGTGTATGATGAATATAAACATACAATAGAAAATCTTGGAGGAAAAGTAATTTTAAGACATAATATAAAAAATTCTGACATAGTAAAAGAAATAAAGAATATAAAACAATTTTTTAAAGAAAATAAATATGATATAGTGCATTCACATATAATTAATGTAGGATATTTTTATCTGAAATATGCTAGACTGAGTGGTGTGAAAATTAGAATTTTACATAGTCATAGTACATATTTATGGTCAAAAAATATATTTAATTATATAAGAAATTTAATATTTACTTTTCTTGCAAAGTATAATGCAAATTACAATTTTGCATGTTCCAAATTAGCAGGAGAAGCATTATTTGGGAAAAAACAATTTACTATAATAAAAAATGCCATAAATTTAGAGAAGTATAAATTCAATAATGAAATTAGAGAAAAATATAGAAAAGATTTGAATATAGAAAACAATGTGGTGTACGGGCATATTGGAAGATTTAATGTGCAAAAAAATCATATTTTTTTATTAAAAGTATTTGAAGAAATTAATAGAGATAATAAAAATTCAAAATTATTACTAATTGGTAAAGGAGAATTGCAAAAAGAGATACAAGAAGAAATAAAAAAGAGAAAATTGGAAAATAGTGTTATCATTTTAGGAGAGAGAGAAGATGTTAACAATTTATTACAAGCGATTGATATTTTTTTGTTACCAAGTTTATTTGAAGGATTACCAATAGTGGGGATAGAAGCTCAAGCTGCGGGGTTACCATGTTATTTTTCAAATACAATTACTGACGAAGTCAAAATATTAGAAACATCAAAATTTATCGATATAGATAATTTAGATGAATGGAAAAATACAATTTTAAAAAATAAAAACAAACGTTTAGAAAATACCGATGTACAAGAAAATATAGTAAAAGCAGGGTATGATATCAATAAAGAGGTAAAGGTTTTGGAAAAAACTTATGAAGAAATGATAATGGGGATTAATTAAGATATGAAATTTCAAAAGATACTAAATGGGATTACAATGCTTGCAATTATGTCAATAGTATTCCAGCCAATAATAGGAATGAAATTATATTATCTAATTATGGGTGCTATGATAATGCTTACAGCATTGAATATCATAAAAAAAGGAAAAATAAAAATTAATTTTTATGAGTTAACTTTAATACTATTCATAGTATTGGAAGTTATTAGTAAACTTTATGCAATATCACAATCAACGGCTAATTATGCTATAAAAGAAACTGCATTAAGCTTTTTTATAGCTTTTTTTATAGTAGACTATACACAAAGGAATAATAGTGAAGTAAGATATAATAAAATTTTAGATGTTTTTTCAACTTCAACAGTTATATTATCTATTTATTTATGCATTTTTGATTTACCTAGAGTAATTGGAACAAGAGATAGATTAGGAAGATTATTATTTCAAGAATATGGTACATATATGGTTTTTTCATATTTGCTAATTATTTCAATTTGTTATATGTTATGGAAATGCATCTATAAAAAAGGAAATAAATTGACATATGCAGAATTATTTATTTTGATAATTACAGGATTTTTATCAGGAACTAGAAAAACAATAATATGTCCAATAATTTTTGGGTATATATTACTATTAATTAAATATAGAAAAAATTTTATAAAAATTATTAGTTTTACATTGGTTGGAATAATAATACTTATAGCTACTTATAAAATATTGATAATTAATGAATCGCTATATAAACTGATAGGAAATAGAATAGAAAATATTGTGGAAACAATTTTATATGCTAATGATACCAAAACTAGTCAAGATGCTTCTTTAGAAGAGAGAACTTTGCTAAAACAATTAGCAATAAAAGCTTTTAACGAAAAACCAATTTTGGGATGGGGAATAAATAATTTTTCTAATTATTCAGAAAATAATTTAGGACCATTTTTATATGCTCATTGTAATTATCTAGAATTACTAAGTTCGCTTGGAATTGTTGGTACATTTATCTATTATATAGGATATATCTATATAATAATAAAAGCTTTAAAAAAAGTAAGGAAAAATGATACATTTTCTATATATATTTTAAGTTTTATGATAATGAATCTAATTTCGGATTATGAAACAGTCAATTATTATAGAGTTCAATATATATTATTATATGTATTATTTGCGAAATATTTGAATGATAAAGAGTTAAAAAAGGGAGAAATATATGAAAATGAAAAATAAGAATAGCATTTTTTATAAAATACCACCTAGAATAAGAGAGTTAATTTTTTATATAAATTTTTTTAAAAATCCAAAAAAGAAAATTATAGAAATTAAAGAAACAAAAAAAATGTATAAAAATTTTAGAAAAGATTTCGGAGAATATGAAAATAGCAAAGAATTAATATATAAGACATTAAAAAATATATTAATAAAAAAGAGTGATGGAGCAGAACTAGCAAAAGAATTCTATACAGATAATTTAGAAATAAAGAAAAAAAATAAAATAAATGAAAAAGAAATTATATTAATTTGCTTAGTAAAAGATGATTTAAGGAGAATTAAAGAATTTTACAAGTATTATACTAAAATTGGGATAACTAACTTTGTGTTTATTGATAACAATTCAACAGATGGAACTTTTGAGTTTTTGAAAGAGTTAAAGAATACAACGATATTTAGGGCACTTGATAAATATACAACAATAAGAAGACAGGCATGGATATCTAAAGTAATGGCATATTATGGATATAATAAATGGTTTTTAATAGTAGATTCTGATGAATTTCTAGTTTATAATAATTGTGAAAATGTAAAAATAAATAAATTTATAGAAAAAATGGAAGATAGAAAAGAACATAGAATAAAATCCTTAATGATTGATATGTATGCAGATGAAAAGTTTTTAGGAAAGCAAGAAAATGATGAAGAATCAATAATGCAAAAATACTGCTTTTTTGATAATGATACTTATTACTGCCAAAAACATAATTGTTTTGAGGCAGTAGTTGGAGGAATGAGAAATAGAGTATTTGGTAAATTTGGAAATATAGAACCTTTTTTAATAAAATATCCAATCATCTTTTATGAAAAGGGAGATATTCAATATAATTCACATTTTTCATATCCTTTTTATAAAAATTTTAATAAGGAAATAAATACAGCTTTGTTACATTATAAGTTTTTACCAGAAGATTTAGAAAAAATAAAAGAAAGAGTAAAAGAAAAGAATTATGCATTAGGAAGTAAAGAATATAATGCATATTTAAAAGCATATCAGGAAAATGAAAATTTAAATTTAAAATACAATAAAAGTCAAAAATATAATAATTCATCAGACTTAGAAAAAATAAAATTAATTAGTAAGATAGATTGGAGCAAGTAATGAAAGAAAGGGATAGAAGGTTAATTAAAAATACTACAATTTTAAGTATAGGAACTATATGTACTAAAGGCATGATGTTCATAATGACCCCTTTTTTTACAAGATGGCTAACACAGGAAGAATATGGGACATTTGATTTAATTGTTACATATATTTCATTATTAATTCCACTTGTAACATTTGAAATAGGACAAGCGGCTTTTAGATTTTTAATGCGAGAAGATGAAAACAAAGAAGAAATAATTGGTAACACTTTCATAATATCTATTTTTGGAACTATTGTATCAATAATATTAATATTATTAGTTGGTTTTTTTTATAGTCCAATAAGACATATTATGGACTCCATAATTCTTTATGTGATAGCAGAAGTTTTTTATCTTTCATTAACAATGATAATGCGAGGTATAAAAAAATTAGACGTATATACAATAGCAAATGTTTTGTATGTTTTTATAATGACTCTGTTTGTATTTGTGTTTGTAAAAATTATGAAGTTGAATTTAAGAGGAATAATTTTTGGGTATGCACTAGGATATATTGTGAGCGATATATATATGATTATAAAATTAATAAATATAAAATCTTTAACTGTGAAAAAAATTAATATGAAGAAAATGCAACATATGCTAAAGTATTCATTACCATTGATTCCTTGCGATATATCTTGGTGGATTATGAATGTGTCTGACAGAACAATAGTTAGTATATTTTTAGGAACAGCAAGCAATGCAATATTATCAGTAGCAAATAAAATTCCTAATATGTGTCAAAGCATTTTCAATGTATTTCATTTATCTTGGCAAGAAAATGCAATAGAAACATTAAATGATGAAGATAGAAATTTATATTATTCTAAGGTTATGAATAATATGTTAAGAATAATTACATCAATTTGTTTAGTGATATTAAGCTTTAATTTTATCATATTCGATATATTATTTACCAAAGAATATTTTCCAGGATATTATCAAGTTCCTATATTAATAAGTGCTATAATTGTTTCAATGCTGGCACAATTTTTAGGAAGTTTGTATATTGCTAATATGAATTCAAAAAAAAGTGGATGGACAACATTAATAGCAGCTATAGTTAATATTATTATACATTTGATATTGATAAAATATATAAATTTATATGCAGCAAGTATTTCAACATTGATATCTTATCTATTTCTATTTTTTATTAGATATGTGGATATTAATAAAAAAATGAAATTATCCTTTGATAGAAATAGCATATTGATATTAATTGCATTGATATATTTTTTCGTAAGCACATATCTAAATATTACTTTTATCAACTACTTAAATATAGCATTATCCATAGGTATATTTATAGCTTGTAACAAAAATTATTTATTAAAATTAAAAGGGTGATTATATTAATGTTAAGAAATATATATAGAAGAATTAGATATAAAGAAAAATGTTCATCGGAGCAATATATTGAACACTTAAGAAAAAAAGGTTGTATAATTGGAAAAAATTGTAGGATTTTTGATCCTATTAGTAATATAATAGATACTCAAAATCCTCATATGATTAAAATCGGAGATAATGTAAGAATAACAAGTAATGTAGTAATTTTAACACATGATTATAGTTGGTCAGTATTGGCTGGAATAAAAGGTGAAGTTTTAGGAGGAATAGGCGAAGTAACAATAGGAAATAATGTTTTTATAGGGATGAATTCTATAATTTTAAAAAATACTAAAATTGGTGATAATGTTATAATTGGAGCAGGAAGTATAGTATCTGGAGAAATTAAAAAAGATAGTGTATATGCAGGAAATCCGGCCAAAAAGATAATGGATATAGAAGAGTTCTATCAAAAGAGAAAGGAAAGACAATTGGATGAAGTTATTACAATTGTAAAAAATATAGAGATTAGAAAAAAAAGAAAACCGTATAGAAATGAACTATTAGAATATTTTTGGTTGTTTGAAAAGAAAAATTTAAGTATAGATGAAATAAATTTAATTAAAAGGACAGGAGAGGAAAAATACATATTAAATAATATTTCAAATAGAGATGTACAATTTAATTCATTCGAAGAATTAATAGAATACTGCGAGAATAAAATAGAGGAAAGGAATGGAAGAATATGACCACATATTTCATAACAGGTGGAGCAGGATTCATAGGCTCAACACTAAGTCAAAAACTAATAGAACAAGGAAACAAAGTTGTAGCAATAGACAACTTTTGCGAATTTTACAATCCAAACATAA
>CALXXG010000150.1 GCA_944392625.1 uncultured Rickettsiales bacterium | reverse complement strand
TTATTCTTGCACCATTAATAGGCGTTTTTAATAGTGATTTCTGAACACTTTGTCCTTTTTTATTAAAATAGTTTGCTCCCTTAGCTTCATCAAATTTATACATTTCAAATTCTGTTCCTTGATTGTTGAGACTTGCAAAAAGAATATCACCATCTTTTACTTTTTTGCCATCATCCGTGTAATAACTTTCAAATAAAACCTCAAATGTATCACCCTTTCTTAAATCTCTTTGAAAGTCAATATCAAAACTGAACATTCTAATAAATTCAAGCATTATATTTGCAGGTATTCCAGCTTCAACACCATCATTATAAAGACTATCATTTATTTTTACTTTATATTTCATGAAGTTTTTATTTAGACTTATTTTATTTTTTTTTGCTATATATTTGTTATCTTTTTCATAGCTAACAACTACTTCTTCTTCACTATTATCTGGTTCCAGTCTAAGTTCTTCAAGGACAATTCTATCTTCAATTTTACCATTTGCATCTTGGTTTATTAAAATTCTATATTTTATATTAATCATTTGTCCAGCTTTTAATTGAGAAACATTATAAACTTTTTTAAGTTCATCTAATATATTATATGCATCTGCATTTGAAATGCCAACTTCTTTTGTTAATATGCCTATTAAGCTGTCGCCACTTTTTATTTTATATTTTAATATCTCATAGTCATCTATGTTTATTGAATTATTCGGATATGGAACAACTATTTTTAAAGGTGGCAATGGATTGTTGATCTCTTCTTGAGTTTCCTCTATTGTGTGTTTAAAATATATATATAAAAAAATAAACAAAAATATTATGAATAAGAATAAGATTGTAAATAATATATTTTTTTTAAATTTTTCTTCTTTAAAATCTGCATTATCAAAACTTGATATTTTTGCATTATATAAAGGAGTACTGAAACTCTTTCCTTTATTTGTAAAAAATCTATATATTTTGTTAAGTATATTCATTTTTAAAATAAATCTTGCATTAAATAAATTTATATGGTATAATAAAATTGTATTTTCATACCATATATGTTTAACTTGTTTAAATAATATAGGTTATTTTTATTAATTCAAGTAATATTTTAAAATGAAAAGAAATTTAGATTTTAAAGTTGGCGAATATTGCGTTTATAGAACTCATGGTGTTGCCAAGGTAAAAGAGATTCAAACTATTGAATTAAAAGACTTTAAAAGCAAATGCTTAGTTCTATATTTTGAAAGAGAAAAATTAACTGTCACAGTTCCTGAAAATCAAATAGAAAATATGGGAGTTAGAAAGATTTCTTCTAGAGAAGAAATGGAAGAAGTATTTACTATTCTTAGCAATGGTGTAAAAAAGATTAAAGGCATGTGGAGTAGAAGAGCTAAAGAATATGAAGAAAAAATAAACTCTGGGAATATATTTTCAATAGCTGAAGTAATTAGAGATTTAACCAGAGATGTGGAGGAAGCGGATAGATCTTTTAGCGAAAGAATGATTTATGAAACGGCAGTTTATAGATTAGCATCAGAATATTCTATATTGGAAGGTATTTCATTAGAAGATGCTACAGCCAAAATAATTGAAATATCCAAACAGAGAGTTAAATTTGCAGATATTTCAAAATGTGATCAAATAGCTGAAGAGGCATAATATAAAATTATTTAGATTTATTCTAAATATTTTTTTATATATAAACCTAATAATTATATTTTAGTGTGAGTATAATTATTAGGTTTGTTTTTTATGCTATCAAAATAAAATTTAATTATATGTTTTAGTGCATATATAAATTAATTATAAAATATTGTTTGTATAACTTATATAATTTTTGTTGATTATTATTTTTTTAAATATATTGTTTAATTAACTGAATTTTATATTTTATATATAGAGAGGTTAGAATGGCACAAGCACAAGATGAACAAATTATAGCTTTTAGAAATTTTGTTGTATTGGGTAGTTTAGGATTAATTACGCTTTTATTATGCGTTTATATAACTGGTATATTTACAATACTTCTTTTACAGAAAAAAGCTGGTGTAATGAGAATATTTGCGATGGATTTTCCATCTCAGGTTATATACATAATTGATCTTTTTATTAGATCTTGGAAAATTGTTATATCTAATTTTACTAAACTTGGATTTTCTGGCGGTACATATTTAATTCCTAAACTTGTAATTGGATCTTTTTTACCAGTTTCTATTTATGCCTATATTATATATAAATTTAGAGAGCCAATATTTGATTGGAGACCATTTAAAGCACCAGAATCTCAATATGGTGATGCACATTGGGCTACTCCCGCAGAAATCAAAAAGGCAGGACTTATGCATAATGGTAGTGGTATGACAATGGGTATGTATAAAGGCAAATTATTAGTTGTTGATAAAACAAACTGTCAGCATGCTTTATTATTTGCGCCTACTGGTTCCGGTAAAGGTGTTGGATTTGTATTGCCAAATTTATTATTTTGGGATGACTCTGTTATTGTGCATGATGTTAAACTTGAAAACTTTGAAATTACTAGTGGTTATAGGACTGCAAAAATGCATCAAAAATGTTATTTATGGAATCCTGCGGATCAGGATGGATATACCCATTGTTATAACCCTATGGATTTTATTGCTAGAGAATATGGTAAACAGGTGGATGATGTGATGAAAATTACAAAATTCTTATTACCAAAAGAGGAGTTTTGGACAAATGAAGGTAGAGCTTTAGTTACAGGTATTATGCTAGCTCTGTTAGCTATGGATGATAGACCAGCGTCCATGGGTGAAGTTTTAAGAACTTTAAGAAGTGATGACGTTGCATATAATATTGCGGTTATGCTTGATACAAGAGGTGAATTTATTCATCCAACGGGCTATATGAACTTAGCTGCTTACTTGCAGAAGCCTGAAAAAGAAAGGGGTTCTGTTACTTCAACTGCTGCATCATCTCTTGATTTATGGGCAAACCCTCTTGTTGATGCCGCTACAATGAAAAGCGATTTTGACATTGGACAATTTAGAACTGTTGCGACATCTTTATTTGTTGGTATTTCACCTTCAAACGTTATGCGTTTGCAGCCTTTACTACAGATTTTTTACCAACAGTGTGCTAGTATTTTTACTAAAAAAATGCCCGACAAGAAAAAAGAAAAACATAGAGTTATGATGTTGCTTGACGAGTTTCCTACACTTGGAAAAATGGATGAGATTAAAGCTGGTATTGCATATTATAGAGGATATTGGGTTAAATTATTCTTAATTACACAGGATACTGAACAGCTAAAAGCTATTTATGAGGCTTCCGGTATGAACTCGTTTTTATCAAACTGTACTTATAGAATTACATATGCCGCTAATAACGTTGATACTGCAAAATATATTTCTGATTTACTTGGTAAAAAGACTGTTGTTTCTCAAGAGGAAGGTTCTAGACCTAAATATCTTGATTTAAACCCGGGTGCAAGACAAGTATCTACAAAGAAATCTTCAAGGGAATTATTAATGCCTCAAGAAGTTATTGGTTTGCCAAAAGACGAACAAATTATTCTTATTGAAGCAAACCCACCAATTAGATGTAAAAAGGTTGTTTATTATAAGGATAAATTATTTACAAGTAGATTAATGAAGCCGATTAGTGTTCCAAAACAAGAACCATATATTCCTAAGAAAAAGAGACCAGAGGATTCTAATAATTAATTTAATTACCTTTCCACTTACTGATTTCTATAAGCTTTAATTATAAAGTATATGTTTGTTTAAATAATCTCTTATTAAAGTTTACTAATTAATCAAGACTGTAGTTTTATTAATTATTATTCTATTGTATTAATAGTTATTACAACTCGTCTATTTAATGTTTCCTTAAAGTTATCATTTGTTATTACTTGGGGATCTATTTCGCCTTGCCAATTTATTTTTATTATATTCTCTGGTATGCCGTTTTTAATTAAATAGTGTTTTATTGTATCTGTTCTTCTTTTTGATAATTGCTCATTGTATTTTCTGGCTCCAGTTCTATCAGCATGTCCAACAACGTTAACTATATATTTTCCTGTTATATTTTTTGCGTCATTTAAAAATTCCCACAAAACTCTGCTTGAATCTGGACTTAGGGCTGAACTATCAAAATCAAAATATATTACATATCTCTTTGGCCTTACAAAAACTTCCACTTCAATGTTGTCATTATCTATATTTTGTTTTATAAGATCTCTTTCATCTGTACTTAGTCTTAATAGTTTAAATTCTAAATAGGCTAGTGTATCTATAAATCCTTGTTTGCATCTTGCAATTTGACTATATCTTGTATATAGTTTTTCTTCTAAAACCCAACAATCATAATAGAATTGTAGGTTTGCAACTTCCTCTGGATATTGTTGCTTTGAATTGCTATCATTTAATATTAATAGCATCCTTTCTCTCATATCTTCAAATTGTTCAAATGTTATATCTTTTGAAAGAAAATTTATTATATCTGTATTTCTATATATTTCTTCCGGCATTAACCTTTTTCCATCTTTTATTGTATTGGCTTTTCTATAAAATAATCTTGCCCCTTTCCAATCGTAGTTTGCTGTTTTATAATCGCCATAGGTCCTATATTCCTTTTCTAGATAACTATAAAAATCCTTTTCGTTTTCAGAATAATAATTTGCGGCACAGTTATATAAAAATATAAATGACAATAATAATAGAATTTTTTTAATTTTCAAAATGTTTCTCAATATTAATATATATATTAAAATATTATTAAATACTATAAAATCAACAATATTTTAATTTATTTAAAAAATTTTTTCTTATGCTTTTTTAGACTTAAATATTATTTATATTAATTAATTTTCTATTAAAAATTGTTGCTATTATAATATTTTAAAATATTATAATAGATTTAGGATAATAATATATCTAAATATGGATAAAATCCTTACTATTGAACAGACTAGAAAACTTGATGAATTATCAGAAGTTCCTTTTATTCAGCTGATGGAGAATGCTGGTAAGTCAATATTTGAAGAAATAAAATTCCAATATAAAAAATGTAAAGTCATTGTGCTTTGCGGTATAGGAAATAATGGAGGGGATGGGTATGCTGTTGCTAGATACTTACAGGAAAATGGCTATGATGTTGTGGTTTTTTTAAATGATATACCTAAAACAGACAATACAAAAGAAATGTATGAAAAATGGAACAATATGGGTGGAAAGTCAATGAATTTTAGGTATGTCGATGTTGAAAATTTTGCTGGCGTTGAACTAATAATTGACGCAATGTTTGGGTCTGGACTCAATAGACAAGTTGAAGGTGAGTATAAAAGGATAATTGATTTAGTCAATGGATTACGCATACCTGTAGTTTCAATAGATTTGCCAAGTGGAATCAACGGGGATACTGGTGAAATTTTAGGAACGGCAATAAAGGCCGATGAAACTATTACATTTATGCTGCTAAAAGTGGCGCACGTTGTAGCTCCATCAAATGAATATTGTGGAAAAGTCAAGATTGTTGACATAGGGATTTCTCAGGATATTATTGATAAAATGAATGCGAGAATTACTATAAATTCACCGGAATTGTGGAAAAATTCTATACCTAAATTGAGGATTGGAGATAATAAATATACGCGTGGTTTGGTTGTTATAAATTCTGGAGAAATGTATGGTGCAACAATTTTGGCGTCAAAAGGCGCAAAGAAAGTTGGGGCCGGAATTGTATACATAACTTGCGATGACAATAATTATAGCACGATCGCATGCCACACTATATCTGATGTATTGAAAAAAGCCAATACAATAGATGATTTTGAGAATGTAATCAGGGATGAGAAAAATAAAGTTATATTGCTTGGAAGCGGAAATGGAAAAACAAAAATGCTTAAGGATAAAATATTCTCTTCTTTAAAATTTTGTGATAAGATAGTATTTGATGCGGACGCTATAAGTGTTTTTGAAAATGATGATGCAGGAAAAGAAAAATTATTTTCTTCAATAAAATCAATGTGTGTATTTACTCCGCATTTGGGAGAATTTAAAAAGCTGTTTAAATATGATGAAAATGATAAGGTTGGTTCAGTGGTTAAGGCTGCGCAAAAAACTAAATCTGTTGTTATGTTGAAGGGCTATGATACAATAATAGCTTCACCTAGTGGAGAAGTAGTTATAAATAATCATTCTAGTCCATATTTAAGCATAGCCGGTTCTGGAGATGTTTTGTCCGGCATGATTTCAGGTTTGATTTCAAGGGGTATGGAAGAATTTAAGGCTGTATGCTGTGCTGCATGGATTCATGGTGAGGCAAGTTTAAAACTCAATAAAATATTTTCTATAGAAGAATTGATAGATAATATTAATATTGAATTTTAGTAATTTTAAAGGAGAAAATATGAAAATACTATATTCAATTATTGCCATAATTATTCTTCTATCTTTACTAATTTTAAGTATTCAAATGAGGTCAAATATGCTTTCAAAGAAAGAGAGAAACGTTTTGCTAAAACTTGCTAGAAATTCTTTAGAGAATTATTTGCAAACTGGCAATTATATTGATACACAAAAATTTATAAAAGAAAATTTAACTGACAGCGAAATCAATAATATCTCAAAACAAACTGGTGGTGTTTTTATAACATTGACTAAAAACGGTGATTTGAGAGGGTGCATTGGAACAATAATTTCTGATGAACCTATATATCTAAATATTGCAGAATATGCTGTAAATGCTGGTGTAAGAGATCCAAGATTCAAGCCTGTTAGATTAGAGGAATTAAAAGATATAAAGTTTGAAATTTCTATTCTAACGGAACCGAAAGGCATAAACTCAATTGATGAAATAGTGGTTGGAAGAGACGGCGTCATAATGACAAATGGCAATAATCAAGCATTATTTCTGCCGCAGGTAGCTTTAGAATGGGGCTGGAATAGACAAGAATTATTAAAAAATTTATCACTAAAAGCCGGTTTAAATCAAGACGCCTACCTTGACAAAAATTCAAAATTTAAAATATTTCAAGCAATAGTTTTTGCAGAGGATAATAATTCAATAAATATAAAACAGCCTGACTTTTCTGGATCTTTTTATTCTAGCAATAGTGAAGAATTAAATAATCAATTGGAAAATTTTATATTCAACAACGATTCAAGCAATCAAAGCACTCGTGCAATAATAGTTCCGCATGCTGGCTATATATATTCTGGAAAAACAGCAGGTATAGTATATAATATTTTAAGAAACAATACAAAATTAAAAACTATAGTTATTTTAGCACCTTCCCATAATTTTAATCTTAACGGCATTGCCTATAGTTCCTATGACTATTTTGAAACGCCATTAGGAAAAGTAAAAGTAAACAAAGAATTAACCGATGTAATAAATGATATAAAATTAGAAGGTCTGTTGTTAGAAAATAGAGTATTTTATGAACACAGTTTAGAAGTTCAAATACCGTTTATTCAAAAAGCCTTTGGAAATGATATTGAAATATTTCCGTTGATAGTTGGAAATGCAAGCCCTGATGATGTTGAAAAAATAATTTCAACATTATGGCAAGATGAAATGATTGGATTCGTATTCAGTTCTGACATGAGCCATTATTTAACAAAAGCTGACGCAAAAAAAGTTGATATGAATACAATAAAATTGATTGAGAATTTAAATTATCAAGATTTAAGCAGTAACATGCTTTGCGGTATAAATCCTGTTCGCGGACTATTAAAATTTGCAAAAGATAATAATTATAGAATAGAAAATATTGTGCATAGCGATTCTGGCGACTCTTCTGGAGACAACAGTAGAGTTGTTGGCTATGGTGGATTTGTATTAATCTCTGATAAATAAATTAATTAATAATATACTCATTAAAAAATTTTATTAAAAATTTTTTAGTAATGCCTTGAAAAAATATATTATATATTTTATGCTATTCTCAAAATGAATAAAATTAAATGGAAAAAAATATATGCATTACATGGGACATACAATTGAATTTGATGATAACAAGTGTATTAAATGCACAAAATGTGTGATGAGATGTAAAACATGCAGCGTTAATTATCTTGAAATTAAGACAGATGAAGAAGGGAAAAAACATTTAAGTGCTAGAGACGGGGCTAAATGTATTCATT
>CALXXG010000149.1 GCA_944392625.1 uncultured Rickettsiales bacterium | reverse complement strand
ACATGTATAACTGAATTAATATCGTACATGTTAATGCTAATTATAACAAAAGAGGTGATATGATTTATATTAAAATTAATATATTAAATGAAAATGTAACAAAAAGCGCCCATATGAATTATGAAGTTGAAAATATTAATAACATCAATAATGATTTTAATGGCGCAGCATTAAAAATAGTTGACTATATAAATAGCCTAAATAAAAAAATAGAAGAAGATGAAACTAGCGATCTGAATATTCCACAATCAGAACAGGGAACTATTTTTGTATTTGTTCCAATTTCTTCAATCGTTGATTTTAATGTTGCCGATGCTACATTAAAGTCTGTTAGAAATATAAAAGATTTAAAATTAAAAATGTTGACAAAAAATATGGCAACCTACTTAGTTAGATATCGCAATAATAATTTGCAGGATTTAGTTGAATCTCTTGAGGCAAGTGGATTTTCTGTCAATGAAAAAAGAGATGGATTATATATTTTTTTATAGGTAATGAAAAATGGATAAAGGGCTAAAAAATAATATTATAATAGGCATAACAACACTGGCATTGGTATGGTTTTTTTATAGTGTTAGAAGTATTCTGCTGCCCTTTATACTAGGTGGTTTAATAGCCTACTTTTTAGATGGCATAACTACAAAGTTTCAAAATAAAATCCATAGTAGAAAAATAGCATCAATAATAGTTATAACAATCTTTACTCTTTTGATATTGGCATTTTTTATTTTTATAATACCTATATTGCTACATCAGGCAACTCAACTAGTCAAAGATTTAACAGACTATTTTTCAAGAAATAATGAAATAATTTCTGCAAAAATAACCCGCTTTATGAGCTACTTTAATATAGCAGATGGAGCTGACTTTAAGACATATTTATCAAGATATAACAAAGATATGACCGGTTATTTGATGAGTCTATTAAACAATGTTTTATCAACCTCAATGGCTTTTATAAGCCTTATATCATTGCTCATTATTACACCAATAACAGCTTTCTACTTTTTAAATGAGTGGAATAATATAAAGAACATAATAAAATCATTCTTGCCGAAAAAACATGCAAAAACAATTGAGAAGCTATTTATTGAAATGGATGCCGTATTGTCAGCCTGTGTTAAAGGACAATTAACTGTTTGTGTTATATTGGGAATTTTTTACGCAACATTATTATTTTTTAGTGGTTTAAAATATGGATTTTTAATAGGACTATTAACCGGTTTAGCAAGTTTTATACCATATTTTGGAATGTTTATAGGGTTTTTTATAGCCATGATTATGACATTTTATCAATTTGGCTTTCAACTTCCTCACATAATTATAACCATTGCAATTTTTATAGCAGGACAAATATTAGAAGGCAATTTTATAACTCCAAAATTAGTAGGCAGCAAAATAGGACTACATCCTCTTTGGGTTATATTTGCTTTATTTGCGGGCGGTACTCTTTGGGGATTTACAGGACTATTAGTAGCATTGCCAATAGCCGGCATTTTAGGTGTATTGATTAAATTTTATATTAGCAAAAATTTTAACTATATAAGAAATGAACAATAAAGTTATAGATAAAAGGAGATCAATCGGAGTTGCATCAAAAGAAGTCGGGCTTGACAGCCATGTGCTTAGATTTTGGGAAAAAGAGTTTCCACAAATAAAGCCAGATATTGGCAAAGGAGCAAGGAGATACTACTATAATAAAGATATAGAAAATATAAAAAAAATAAAATATTTCTTGTATGAAGAGGGTTTTACAATAAAGGGATTGCAAAATATATTGGCAAACAACAAAAATCTTCTAAAAAAAGATTTAGAAACTATTAAAAAAATGTCAAAAATAGTTGATATAGAAGATATTAATAAAGAAAAAATATCAGAAAATATTAATAATTTAATTGAAGTACAGTCAAAGCTAAAGGATTTTATGACTAAGTTTAATAATTTTAAAATTTGACTTTTATTTATTTCTTGACTTATAAGAATGTTTGTAATTATACTTATAGGCATAAAGTTATGGGAAAAATATGATTAATTTTAAAAAATATATATATTTGCTTTTCACGATGGTATTAGTTATATCATGTGATAAAAAGGTTATTAATGAAAGTGTTATAGATCCAGATACTGGAATGACAAGACAGGAGCTTGAAGACACAGTTATACATGGAAATAAAAATCAAAACTTACAAACAACAAACCTACCAACAAGATTAACTCCGCCAAATATTTCAAAATTGTTGGTTGCGCCACCACCACCGCCTATGGGAAACGGCGAATTGATTTCTTTTGCCGTAACAGAGGAGGTTCCTATAAAGGATGTTTTAATAGAATTAGGAAGGTTGGCTGATGTTGATATTGAAGTTGATCCAGATATAACCGGCGGTATAATCTTAAAAGTTTCAAACAAACCATTGGATGTTGTGGTTAAAAGAATAGCTGATTTAGCAAATTTAAGATATACCTATACAAACAATATTTTAAGTTTTAAAAAAGATACACCATACACAAAAACCTATAATGTTGACTTTTTAATTGATAATGATGTATGGAAAACAGTTGAGGATTCTCTTAACGAAATAATAGCACTAAATAATCCATCATCAAGCGCAAGTTCAACTACACCAACCGCGTCAAGCTCAAGTTCCTATAAAATAATAATTAACAAACCGGCAGGCATAATTACGGTTTATGCCAATTACAAAACTCAAGAAGCCGTATCAGCCTATATAGAGCATGTTAAAATGAACTATGCAGCACAGGTTTTAATTGAAGCAAAAGTGGTTGAAGTAACATTAAATGACAGATATAGAATGGGTATAGATTGGAGCTTTGTAAATGAAGGACACGGAGGCATCACTTTTAATGCAAACCCTGAAGATCTAAGCACTAGTGGTGGTGTAAATGGCAATATAACAACAGCAGTTTTTGGCGGAAATTTAAACGCTGCAATTAACGCCCTTCAAGAATTTGGTTTGACAAAAACATTATCAAGCCCTCGTGTTCATGCTATGAACAATCAAAAGGCAGAATTAAAATTCGTAAATAAATTGATCTACTTTAGTATTGAAAAAGAAGAAGAGGATGATAACGACAACAATACTACAAATACAACCTATACCTCAACAAAACAGGAAGAAGATGTTGGCGTAACATTAAGCGTAACTCCATCTATAAATATGGAAAAAAATGAAATTACTCTAAACGTTGTTCCAGAATTAAAGGAGCAGGTATCTGAAGTTGTAGATCCAGTAAATGAGTTAAACGTTGTTCCTGTAATTCAAAGCAAATCAGTGCAAGCACAGCTAAAAGTTAAATCAGGAAATGTATTGGTCATTGGCGGTTTAATGTCAGAAGAGTCAACATCTAGAGATACTGGTATTCCTGTTCTAAGCAGTATTCCATTAGTTGGTGGTCTATTTAAAAGCACAGACAGAGAAAAAGAATTAAAAGAAACTGTTATATTCATTAAAGCAACAATTGTAAAACCTGATGGTGAAGTTGGTTCTTATGATAGACAGATCTATAATATTTTAGGTAATAAAGACGATTATATGCAGGAGTAAAAAATGAAAACATTATTTAAATTTATATTGCTTACAGGTTTAAGAGATAAATTATATTTAAGTCTTTTAATAATACTGGCTGGCGTATTTGGCCTTTCAAACCTTATAGGATTTTCAGCACTTTCAGAAGAAGCGCAGATGCAGCTTGTATATTTTGCTTTTCTATCAAGAATTATAATAGTTTGTGGAATGGTGCTTTTTATATGTTTCTACATAAATAAAGAGTTTGAAAACAAAGAAATTGATTTTATACTCGCAAAACCAATATCTAGAAACACATTCGTTCTATCCTATTGGGCAAGCTTTAACTTAATTTCTTTGATATTAGTAATTCCAGTTATTTTTGTTGCATGGTTTTTTAATAATCCAAACTTAGGTGGGCTATTATGGTGGAGTATCAGCGTTATATTAGAACTAATGTTAGTATCAACCTTTGCAATAGTCTCGTCTTTAATTTTAAAAAGTGCAGTTGTATCAGTATTGGCAACTTTTTCATTCTATTTTATTGCAAGAATGATGGGATTCTTTGTATATAGTATTTCTATGCCGAAAAGCATTGCATCAGTTTCCAATTACAGAGGTTTTTCTGAAGGATTGCTAAAAATTATATCAACAGTATTTCCACGACTTGATTTATTTGGTAAAACTGAATGGCTATTATATGGTGTTAAAGACAACAGCGACATTTATATAGTTCTAGTTCAATCATTTATTTATATATTATTAATGCTATTTATAGCCTTTAATGATTTCAGAAGAAAACAATTTTAAAAAAATAACGAGGATAAAATATGAATAATTTTATTTCAAAAATAAATATTTCAAGAAAAACTGAATTATTTCTTGATGCTATTTTCATAATTTTATTTCTCCTTTTGCAAATAATTTTTTGGTACAAAACTGAAAACATCAAACCAGACTTGGGCATTGTTCCAGAAGTTCCAACTCTTTCTACTGTGAAAGCTTTTTCATTTGGTGATGAAGAATTTTATTTCAGATACAAAGGTTTTATGATACAAAACACTGGGGATACATTCGGCAGGTTCAGTC
>CALXXG010000148.1 GCA_944392625.1 uncultured Rickettsiales bacterium | reverse complement strand
GTAGAGCCAATTCTTTTTCTTTTATATCTCTCTTTATTCTATTGTCTCCAATTCTAAAATATTTCTTACAATCTTTACATTGATATTCTTGTTTATTATAATTTATTCCGCGTTTTATAATATTTGCAGAATTACAGTATTTGCATTTAATTTCCATTAATTAATAATATTATTGGTATAGTTAATAGTTTATATGATGTTTTTTAATTGTCAAGCTAGAATATGGGGCAGTATGAATAACAAAAATAAAATATTGACAAATGTTTAAAAAATTAATATAATTTATAACATTGTTTAATAAAAAAAAATTATATGAGTAATGAAAAAATAAACCAAAAAATAGAAATCTTTTTAGAAGATTTAAAAAAATATAAGACTGTTCTAGAAAAGTTATATGATGATAAAATCAATAACATAAGAGTTTCAATACAAAATGTAGAAAAAAATATTGATAATTTAAATGATGAAAAAAATCAAAAAATTGAAACTATAACTAAAAAAATTAATAAAAACAGACAAATAGCAAATGAAAGCATTTCTCCTTTATTTGCAGAACAAAAAATCTTTAATGGAACAATAGTTTCCTTCAATAATGAGCTTGAAGAAGACCTGTTTGAAATAGAAGGTTTTAAAGATTTTTATAGCAAAAATGAAGATTTAGAAATGAAAAAAAACACTGTTAGAAGATTAACTGACAGAAAAAAATTGCTAATAGACAGAATAGATAAAAAAATACAAAAAGAAAAAAATAAAGATGTATTAGAAACACTTAATAAAGAAAAAAACACAAAGGAACACAAATTTAAAAATATTGTTATAGGCAAAGAAAAAAAATTTGTGAACACGGCTTTTGAGCAATTAGAAAAGTATAAAATAAACATTGCAAAAACTTATGTTTCCAAAGAAGACGCGGAAAAACAAGAATTAAATAATTTATTAAAAAATTACTCCGATATTACTTTGGAAAAACAAGAAAAAATTAAAAAATTGCAAGAAAAATTAGATTTATATCAACAACAATATAAAAACAATAAAAACATATCTAAACTTGGATATAAAAAAACTTTAACAAAATTTTATGAAGAATCAGAAAATGATGCTTATAAAAATGTTGAAGGATTCAAATCCTACCGTGATTCTTTAGAGTATCAAAGAAAGGAAGTTGAAAGAAAACAAAGATTAAAGAATAAAAAACCAACATGGGAAGACATTATTTCTTTATAAATTTATAAAAACTCATGCAATCAGTTATTTTAATAACTGATTGCTTTTAACTTGACAAATATACTCCTTAATAAAAACTTAATATTTAGCACTATTACTTTAAAATATTAAAAGATTTTTATAATAAAACTCTCAAATATAAGCTAGTTTTTAAAAGTTTAGACACACTTTAGACACAAGAGCAATGAATATTTAGACACACTTAATATGGATTGTTGATTTTATTGGTAGCGAGACAGGGATTTGAACCCCGGACCCAAGGATTATGATTCCTTTGCTCTAACCAACTGAGCTATCTCGCCATATTTATTAATTTTATTTTTATCATACACAAAAGTCAAGATATTTTTAAAATATTTTAACAAACACATTATTGCTCACAAACATCATAACTAAAAATAACATTTTTAAATACAATTTTACCTTTTATATTTTTTAAATTAATTGCATTATCTTTATTTTTTATGTCTATTGGTTGAATTATTGTATCAATTCCATCTTTAATTTCTGATATTAAAATTGTTATTTTAACTATATAATTAGTAAAAATATCATTTATCATTGAAACTAACAATGTAACATTTTGGCATATAAATAAAAATGTTCCTATGGTTATTTCATTTTTTATAGTAAGATAAAAGCCAAAAGTAAATGAAAATAATTCTATTACTGCTATCATAATAAACATAGATAAATTTAAAAGAATTTCAGTATTGGTCATTTTTGCTTCTTTATCTAATATTTTAATGCCATGTTTTTTTACATTTTCTAATTCTTTTCTTTGTCTTGAAAATGATTTTATACTTAAAATATTTGATAACGAGTCATTTATTAGTCCAGAAATCTTATTAGCTTCTTCAGTTCTTTCTTTTTTTGCTTTGTACATCTTTTTTATTGTAAAAGAATGTATTATATAAAAACAAATAACCCAAACAAAGAAAAATAAAGCCAAATAAATATTTATTTGCAGATAAATAAATATAGTTATAATAAAAGCTATAAATATGCTTATACATCTAAGAAATGAAGTAAATATAAAACCCATATTTTCAGATACATTATTTATTTTATTTGCTATAACGCCGCTCATTTTGTTATTGAAGTAGTTTATAGAATGTTGCATTGCGTAGTCCATTAAATAAATTCTAACATCTCTTTGCAATTTTGATGTTATACTATAATCCAATTTCCATCCAAAAGTCATATTTACAAAATAGTCAAATGATGAAAAAAAAGCATATAAAATTGCTATTAAAATAGCCATCATTAGTGTTAAACTATTATTATAAAAAGCATTTCCTAATATTTTTAGTAAGTATGGTCTAAAAAATGCCTCTTTTGCTATTTTTAGCAGATACATAAATATAAACATCACGGACAATTTATATTTATATTTTTTAATAAATATCCAAAAAAATTTCAAAAGAATTTTATTAGTTTTCATTTTGTTTTACTCCATAACTAAAAAATATATTTTTAAAAACAATTTTGCCATTTGATACAATTAATCTGTTAGAAACACTTTTATTTTGAATTTCAATGGGTTGGAATATTTTACTTAGATTATTTTCTAAAATACCTTTTTCCAATGCTATTGACGATATTTTATCGCCAAGTTGTTTTACCATAAAATTAAGAATTGTAGTTACTGTTGTCAAATATAAAAAGTCTCCCATATTAATTTTTCTGTGATATAGAAGAAAACTGCCAATTCCAAGAACTGAAGTAAATAATAAAAAGGCAATAATAAATCTAATAATAAAAAACTTTCTATTAGTTTTTTTATAATCAAATTCTTTTCTTAAAATATTTATATTTTGTTTTTTAATATTAATTCTTTCTTTAAAAACTCTAGAAAAAGTTTTTATATTAACAATATTTGTTAAATCATCATTTATCAATGCAAAATATTTGCTTTTTTCTTCAGCTAAATAGTCCGATTTTTTCATAACATCGTTTTTTATATTTTTTGTAATATAAACATAAAATACAGCAATTAAGCCAAAACAAATACCAATATAAATATTTATCTGTGCGTATAAAATTGGAGTTAAAAGTATAATAATACAATTTTCAATTATTTTGCAAATATGATATATTAACATACCAGAATGTAAAACACTAGATGTTATCTTACTATTTAAAGCGCCACTAAATGAATTATTAAAATAATCCATTGAATGCTTTGTTATATAATCAAATAAATTATTTCTTATTTTGTATTGAACTACAAAAATACTACTAAGCTTCAATTTTGAAATAATTATTGCCATAATCCATGTTATATTGCCGCATAAAACATACAATAAAATAAAAGTAACTCCAGACAATAAAGTTGAATTTTCCATCCCCAAATAGTTAACCATTTTTTTATTGAAATATTGTGCAACAAAAATTGAAATAATATCGTCAATCGTATAAAAAATAACTAAAACAGACAGTAAAAACCTTCTACCTTTAGTAGATTTCCAAAGAAAATCGTATACATTTATTTTATTTTGCATAATTATATTAAAAATAAAAACAAAAATAATTGTTGTAAAAAAATTTTTTTATTTCAAGCATTTTTATAAAATACTATTTACAAATAAATTGAACAAATATAAAATTTAGTTAGGCAAGGAATAGACTATGAAATATATTTTTGATGAACTACTTAAAGAGGCGTTGATAATCAAACGCATAAACCGCTTTCTATTTGAAGTGTTAATAGATGGCGAGGTTGAAATATGCCACTGTCCAGCAACCGGACGTATTGGAAATATTGTATTTAACAACATACCATGCCTTATATCAGAAAGCAAAAATGCTGACAAGAGAAAAACTAAGCATACGGTTGAGGCAATATCTTTAAATGGTTTAAATGAAAAAAATAAAAAATGGATAGGCGTAAATCAAAATCGCGCCAATCGTTTTATAGAATTTTTTATAAAAAATAATCAGCTTAAAAATATGATTCAATATAAGGGCAATCTTTTAAGAGAGCAGACTATTGATAATTCAAAGCTTGATTTTTTAGTTGACAACACCTATATAGAAGTAAAAACACCGCTTGTAATTTTGCCTTTAAAAAAAGATTATATTACAAACAAAAATCTAGAAATAAAAGAAAAAACAAAGTTTAATTCATTTGACAGATTTATAAAGCATATAAACGAACTAGCAATAACATTGAAAGATCACGAAAAAGCCATAATGATAAACTTTTACATGTTTGAAGCGGATAGATTTATAGCACCTAAAGTTGATAATTTAAACCACCCAATACTAAAAGCAGTAAATAATGCAATAAAAAATGGCGTTGAAACTTGGCAAATAAATTCAAAATTTGACAGCGAGGGTATTGAAATCAAGGATTATTACATAAATAACTTTAAATAGACTAATTCAAAATTGCCCCGTTTAAACAATCATTATAGCCAAACAACTCTAGCAAAACCTTTATAGGATAACTATTTAACAATTCTCTATTACCAACTATATATCTAGCCATTTTAGAAGCCTCCAACAAAAGTCCATAATGTTCAGATAAATCTGCAATCAAATATTCTTGGAATCCACTCTGTCTAACGCCTAAAACTTCACCACTGCCCCTTAGCTTTAAGTCCTCTTCAGCTATAAAAAACCCATCAGAGCTATTTTTTAAAATATTCATTCTCTTTACTGAATTTTCACCCAATTTTTCATAAAATAATATACAGTATGACTGCTTATCGCCTCGCCCTACTCTGCCCCTTAGCTGATGCATCTGAGACAAACCAAACCTATTAGGATTCTCAATAACTATAATAGTTGCATCCGGCACGTCAATGCCGACCTCAATAACAGTCGTAGCAATCAATATTTTTACAACACCATCTTTTTTGCCAAATTCCTCCATTATTTTATCCTTTTCATCCTCAGTCAATTTTCCATGTATAAAGCCTATTTCTTCCTCATTAAAGAACATCTTAAGCTCCTCATATCTTTGAAACAGCGGAGTTGCAGCTAGATTTTCACTCTCATCAATCAACGGACATATCCAATAAACTTTATCACCATTTTTAATTTTTTCCTTTATTCTATTTACTAAATCATAGAATTGCTTTTTATTCACTGATGAAGTTATAATTTCCTTTCTATTCTTCGGCTTTTCTTTAATTGTAGATACTTCCATATCACCATATATAGTCAACGACAATGTTCGTGGTATAGGTGTAGCCGTCATTATAAGAATGTCAACATTATCACCTTTTTCAATAAGACTTAATCTTTGAGAAACGCCGAAACGATGCTGTTCATCTATAACAGCATAACCTAAATCCTTAAATTCAACATTCTCTTGAAAAATTGCATGGGTTCCAACAAGAATATCAATTTTTCCGTCCTTTAAGTCCTTTAATATTTTCTCTCTCTTTTTGCCCTTAACCTTTCCAGTTAATAAAGCAACATTAATGTGGCGGTCATCTTTTTTCTCTTTGCCAAGCTTTAAACCTTTTTCTTTGTCAAGCTCAGTTTCAACATTTCTGTTAATTTCAGCCTTCACATCTCCGTCAAGTCTAGCATATACGCCGTCAATATGGGAAAATATTACATCTTCACTGTTGTATCTCAAACTATAACTAATATCAATTTTCAAACCATCGCCGCTATCAATTCTTAAACTATCATTACTGCGAATAAGACCTTCTCCATTACCATCTATGTTGGTAGAGTCTTCACTTTTACTCATGTGAATAAAGCTTCCATACTCATCACCAATATCAAGAAAACTTCCTTCATTCACCCTCAT
>CALXXG010000147.1 GCA_944392625.1 uncultured Rickettsiales bacterium | reverse complement strand
CACGACCCGAGCGCATCAGCATCACCGCCAATGCCGTCAATGCGACCAAAGGTTCGATGGGAATGCAGTATCTCGTGCAAACGATCTCGCGCACACTCTCGGAGTTGAAAGCCGAAAAGACTTCTTGTGCTTACAAATACAAGAATACTCATGTTGAAAATGTTCTTCAAACTGCTTATAATTGTAACCATAGGCAAATCGTTTTTACTATTCCTGAACAACTTAGAACTTCTTTTTTCTTTCCCTTTGAAATATGATGCTCCATCTCCCATTATAGATAAAATGGACTTATTATTTGACTTTATAAAAGTTCTGTAAACATTTTTTTCTTTAATTTTTTATAAACCGTTTCTTTCATCCATTTCTCATTTGAAGTTTTTTCTATATCTTCAATATTTATCCACTTAACACCACTATTTTCATCTTTTTTTATTTTTAAGGTTTCCTTTTCATCTACTTCTAGAAGATATGTTAAGTTTAAATGTACATGTGATGAAACATATTTTCCATTTTTTATGTGTCCATTGACACAAATAATTTCTAATGAAAATATATCATCATTAATAACTTTTACATTTTCTACTCCAGTTTCTTCTTTTAATTCTCTAATTGCTGTTTTTAATAAATCTGATTCCCCATCTGCATGTCCTCCTGTCCAAGTCCATGATTTATATATATTATGATATATCATTAGTACTTTTGTCCTGTCTTTATTCACTGCCCATGATGATGCTGTAAAATGTCCAAATTCATTTTTTCTTGTAAGTACATCTTCAAATGTGTCTATATATTTTAACATTAATTTTTTATCTTTTTCTTCTTGTTCATTATATGGTTTATATTTTTCAATCTGATTTCTTAATTCCATAATTTCCTCCAATTTTTAATTTTTTATTTTTTCCAAAAAACTTGCAATTCCATCTTCATCATTAGATAATGTTATGTCTTTTGCTTGTTCCTTTACTTCTTGAATGGCATTTCCCATTGCAATTCCTAATCCGACTTTATTAATTATTGGCAAGTCATTTGTACTATCTCCAAAATATATAACTTGGTTAAGATTGATATTTAAACTTGAGCATAGTTTTTCTAATGCCTTAAATTTATTTGTTTCTTTAGAGTTTATTGCTATCCATTTATTGCCACTATTATTATCTGTATCTAACATTGTAATAGCGCTCACTTTAGGGAAATTATTTTCTATATATTTCTTATTTTCATCTATTTCATCACTGTTTTTTAAAAAAATATTCATTCTTGATATTTTTTCTTTTATTTCACTGATATTATTAATTTGAGTTATATAGTCTTTTTTCTCTACAGCTTCTTTTTTATAAATATAATATTTATTTATAGAACAATAATCAATTTCTTTTGCAATATCTTTAAAATAATTTGTTATATCTATTATAATGTCATTATTAATATTACATATATTGGTTCCACTTTTACTATCTACATGCTATATATATGATCCGTTATTTAAAATCAAATAATTAAACATATTTATATCACAAACACTTTTTACACTAGATAAATTTCTAGCTGTTACTCCTACTATTATATGTCCGCTGTTTTTATACTTTAATAATATGTTTTTATTCTTTTCTGTAACTTTTTTGTTACTTGTTAAAAGTGTTCCATCAAAGTCCATAGATATTAAATTATATTTCATTTTCTTCTTATATGATATATCTAATAACTTAAATACACCATATGCTCCTTCCTTCATTTATTTTTATATTAATATACCATATAATTCATAATTCTTCTATAGTTTTACTATAATATCTTATATAGTGTTGTTACAATGAGTAGATTTTATATAGTTTTACATTAAAAACTCTTATCTATTAACTATAGTGTTTTTAAAAAATTAATTTTTTTGTATTATTTTTGTATTTTTAGTTAAAATACTTATATATAATATTTTAGTGCCATAATAATTTTTAGATCTGTAAATTGTAACTAGATGAGGTTACAGCCCACTTGAAACTATCATATATAATTCTTTTGAATACCTGATTTTCTATAAGTAAACTGCAAGCAAAGTGAATCAGAAATGATAGAAATTTTTAAAATTTCTATTGACAAATATGGTATATGTGATGTATAATGTAAAAGTCAGTACATCGCGGGGTGGAGCAGTTGGCAGCTCGTTGGGCTCATAACCCAAAGGTCGGTAGTTCGAGTCTACCTCCCGCAACCAATTATGAGGCATTTAGCCTCTTTTTTTTATTTTAAAATATTTTATATTATTTTATGAAATGCTTATATATCAAGTGTTTTATTTAAAAATAATTTAAATTAATTTATTTTATTTTTTATTATTTTTTATGTTTTACTCCCAAGATTGCCCCCAAAAATTATATTTTAAAATTTTGGGGAGCAAGTGTTGCCCCCAATAGTAATTTCAATTATTACATAGATTTTCTCTATTGAAAATCAATTATCTTTCAAGTAAATTATTATTTTTTTTATCTACATTTTCGATTATAATAGTAGGCTCATCTAAAGTCAATATATTTGCATTTGAATTATTAATCAAATTCTGTTCCATGTAATAATCATTTACTTTTTCGAGTTCATTTTTCTT
>CALXXG010000146.1 GCA_944392625.1 uncultured Rickettsiales bacterium | reverse complement strand
AAATAATATGTTAGAATTAAAAAAATAAAAAACAACCAAAAGTTATTATATATTAATATATTTTATCAATTTTTTTATTATAAAGTTTTTTAAAATACATTGATTTTTATTTTTTTAATTATACCATTTAAAAAAAATATCTAATGGGTTTTGTATGAAAATGCTAAGTAAATTCTGCGATTTTGTTTGTAAATCTTTTTCTAAAATACCAGTATATTTAAGAGGTCTTGCTATATTTGCAATTTTTGTATTAGTGTCTATTGCTGTAAATAAATATAATGAACCAGAGTTTTACTATGACAGCAATTATGATAGAGATACTTATTTAATTCTTAACAATAAGGAAATTAATATTAAGAATAAAGACAAAAATACTGATAATGAAAAGAATACTCCCATAAAAGGTTATCTTAACTCTAAAACAAAATCTGCACCGAATGTAAGACGAGATATGTATTCTTTACAAAAAAGAAAAAAAAATACATCTGAATTGCCTAGATCTTTAAGATATTTTTGGAACGACAATGTTTTTGGAGCGGAAGATGCACCAATAACAATAGTTGAATTTTCTAGTTATAATTGTCCATATTGTATAAGTTTTCAACAAAATGTTTTAAATAAATTAAAATATAATTATATTGATACTGGAAAAGTTAGATATGTAAAAAAGATTATAATTCAAAAAGATACTTTGTTTGGAGTTATGTTGCCTCAGTGCATTTCTTCTGAAGACGGCAAATATAATGTAATAAAGACTTTATATTCAAATACAGGCAAATGGATTAAAGCATCAAATCAGAAGGCTGCATTGGGACAATTAGTTTATGAATATGGTTTTACAAAAGATGGTGTTGATAATTGTTTTAAGGACGAGAAGCTAGCAAATACTTTAATAAAAAAACAAAAGGATGAATTAAATGAATTAAGAGTTATATCAACTCCGACATTATTTATTGATGGGGAAAGACAAAAAGATTTATCTTATGAAGCATTAAGTAAAATTATTGATGAGAAGTATAGTGAGTATACGGGAAAATAGTTTAAATTTTTTACAAAAATATTGGAAAACATTTTTATTTGGATTATTAAGTGGCCTATCATTTGCGCCACTTTATGTATTTATTTTTGCTCCATTTGGATTTTACTATTTAATAAATAAGCTGAATAATTTAACTATTTCAAATAACAAAAAAATATTTTTACAATCATTTGCCTATGGAATAATTTTTGGGTTTGGCTATTTTTTAACACAACTTTACTGGATAAGTTTTTCTTTGCTTGTTGATATAAAATCCTATTTTTGGCTGCTTCCTTTTGCTGTAATTGTTATCCCGTTTTTATGCGCTATATATTTAGGCTTTGGTACTTTACTTACAACATTTATTTTAAATAAAATAGAAACCCAAAATAGATTTTTAATAACAGTTGTTTTTTCTTTTTGCTTTGTAATTTCCGAATATGTAAGAGGTTTTATTTTTCCATGGAGTATTTTTTCATATATTTTAGGATTTTCTGATATTTTAATTCAAATTTCATATTTGTTAAATATATATATAATTGATTTTATATTGGTTTTATTATTTTCATCCTCTTTTGTACTTTTTGACTACAGAGACAACAGAATTATATTTCTAAAAAAGAATAAATACTATTTTATATTATATTTGTCTATTGTTTTATTCATTGTGATATTTGGTATAATAAGGCTTAAAAATGCAAATATTAAGAATTTTAATACAAAAATTAGAATTGTACAGGCAAATATTCCGCAGACATTAAAATGGGATAGAAATGAGGCTGAAAATATAATTGATAAATATTTAGAATTAAGCACAAAAGAAGATCTTAATAATATTGATATAATCATTTGGTCTGAAAGTTCAATACCATATATTCTTACAAAAGAAAGTGGATTGCCATATAATTTTCAATCACTAAAAGATAAGATTTTAATAACCGGAGCTGTAAGAGGAGAACTAAAGCATGGCAAGATTGAAGAATTATGGAACAGTCTATTTATATTTAAAGATGGAAATATAATTGACTATTATGATAAATCAATACTTGTACCATTTGGAGAATATATACCTTTTTCAAAGTATTTGCCATTTATAAAAAAAATAACGGCGGGAGATATTGAATTTTCACAAGGCACAGGAAATAAAACTATAAAACTTAATAATTTAAATATAAGTCCAATAATATGTTATGAAATTGCCTTTGCAAATAATGTAATAGATAATACCAACAAACCAGATATAATAATTAATTTAACTAATGATGGATGGTTTGGAAAATCCAGCGGTCCATACCAACATTTAGTATTGGCAAAATTTAGAGCCGTTGAGAATAAGCTGCCAATAATAAGAGTTTCAAACAGTGGCATTTCTGCATATATTGATGAATATGGAAGAGTATTAAAAAAAATTTCATTGGATATAATTGGTGTTTTAGATATAGAAATATAAAAATGACTGTTTAAGTCATTTTTATATTTTTTTTGTTTTATTATTTTATTTTTTTAATTTTTTCATCATTTCCCTAGCAAGAATTTTTCTTTCTTCGACTGCTGGTTGTCCGAAAGGATTAGTTCCCATTGCTTTGCCACAAATTATTGTTTCAAGCATAAATTGCATCAATATTTGAGATAATGATCTTTCGTTGATTTCGTGGAACTTGAATACTCTAACTGGTAAACTTCTTTTTGCTAAAACTTCAACAGTTGATTCAAATTCTATGTTCATAATATCATCAAGAGTTAAACCTTTTAGATATTCAAACCCTTCATTATATGCTTCTGTGATTTTTAATGAGTTTGGATCCTTATCTTTATATATGAATGTATAGAATTTATTTCTTGGACCGTCCATATATAATTGCAATTGGCTGTGCTGGTCTGTTGTTCCTAGAGCATCTACGGGAATTGTACCCTTGCCGTCTTTGCCTAATGATTCTGCCCATAATTGTCTATACCATTTTGTTAAATTTACAAATCTGTCAACGTATGGCATAACAACATTTGCTGCAATTCCGGCTTCTGTTAGATCAACAATTGAACCACAAACTTGTGCTATATTGTTATCTTTGCTATTTAAAGCATATTCTATTGTTTCAATAGCGCCTTGTCTAATGGCATCAATATCAAGGCCTCCAATAGCTGCTGGGATTAAACCTGTATTTGATAAATAAGAGTATCTTCCGCCAACTGTTTTGTGGTGTTCAAAAGTTTTAATATTAAATTCTTTTGCCAAGTTTGTAATTGGACTCTCTTTGTTTTCTGTTAAAAAGAAGAAATGTTTTCCTATTGCGTCTCTGCCCAATTTATCCTCAACCATTTTCATAACTATCAATGTTTGAGATATGCATTCAATAGTTTTTCCGGATTTACTAACTGTTAAAAATGCTGTATTCGGCAAATCCAAACTTTCAAATAAAGCTTTAACTGTATTACTATCAATAGATTCTAAAACTGTAACATTATGTTCTTTTGAAACACTAAGCAAAGTCATAGCTCCTAAACTAGAACCACCAATGCCCATAACAACTGTATGCTTAAAGTTCTTTCTAATAAAAGATGCAAAATCTTTCATTTCTTTTAAATCATCTTTTTCGTAGGCAATGCCCAAACATTTCATGTCGCTTTCGCCATGCAATTCGTTTTTGACCCATTCTATAGCTGATTGAACTTTTTTAGCTGTTTCTGCTTTTGCAGGTGCTATATTTCTTAGTATTTGATCATATAATAGCATTTATATTTTATTTGTTATTAAACTGATTTATTTTTATACTAACAATTTTTAAAAAACAAGAGCTAAGAGCGCAAATTTTGCTATAGGAAAAATATAGATATTTTTTTGATTGTTTCAATTAATTATTTTATATTTTTCATTAAAAAATATTTATAATTGTTGATAAAGTGTTTATAGAAGTTTTTAAAAAAATCTTGCTTTTTTGTTTTGTTATATGTTTAATTAAATAGGTTTAAAAAAATATAAAAAAATGCTCAAAATAAAAAAAATCAATTATAATACTGGCAAAGAACCATTTCTATTTATAAATAGAGAGTCTCCGATTATATCTGAGCAAGGCTTTGATGGCGGTATGAGAATAGAACTTAAAAATGACAAGTCTAAAGTTGTTGGTGAGTTAGTTCTAGTAAATGATACCAATCTTAAAAATGATGAAGTTGGGTTGTCCGATTCTGCTTTTAAGAGGTTAAATTTGCCTGAAGGAACTCAAGTTGATGTTTTACATATACCTGCTTTAAAATCATTTGCTGCCGTTAGGGCTAAAATGTTTGGTCATCCAATTTCAAAAGATGAAATGTTTGCTATAATTCAAGATATAGTTGACGGTTATTATTCACCAAGCCATATTGCTGCTTTCTGTGGTGTCTGCGAAGGTGGAAATATGAATGAAGACGAAATTTCCTATTTAACAGATGCTATGGTAAAAACTGGTCAAACTATAAAATGGGATTATGACATAGTTGTTGACAAACATTGCATTGGCGGTGTTCCTGGAAACAGAACTACCAACGTTGTTATACCTATAATTGCCGCCTACGGTTTGCACATACCTAAAACTTCTTCAAGAGCAATTACTTCTCCATCCGGAACTGCAGATACAATGGAAGTATTCTGTAATGTTGATGTTCCTTTGGATAGAATGAAAGAGATCGTAAAACAAGAAAATGGTTGTATAGTTTGGGGCGGATCCGTAAATTTAAGTCCTTCTGATGATTTAATAATAAACACTAAAAAATTATTAAATGTTGATAGTGAAGGACAAATGATTGCCTCAATTTTATCTAAAAAAATTGCAGCCGGTTCAACTCATATATTGATTGTTATGCCTGTTGGCCCTACCGCAAAAATTAGAAAAGAGGAAGACTTTATTAGATTAAAAGGCGTATTTGAATCAATTGGCAAGAAGTTAGGCGTTCACGTTCTTGTTGTTCGTGAAGAAGGTATACAGCCAATCGGAAATGGAATTGGTCCTGCACTAGAAGCTATGGATATTTTAAAATTATTTAAAAATGAACCAGACGCTCCACAGGATTTAAAAGAAATTTCTTTAGAGCTTGCCGGATACATAATTGAGTTTGATCCAAAAGTTAAAAAAGGCGACGGATACAAAATTGCTAAAGAAATCCTTGAAAGCGGTAAGGCCTACAATAAATTCCAAGCAATCATTAAGGCCCAAGGGGATGTTAGAGAAATTCCGGTTGCTAAATTTACTCATGATATTTTAGCTACAAAAGATGGAAAAGTTGTAGAAATGGACAACAGAAAAATTTCTCAAACTTGCAGACTTTTAGGTGCTCCTGAAACAAAGGCTGCCGGCATTTATTTTTACAAACATTTAAAGGATGCAGTTAAAAAAGGAGAAAAATTGTTTACTATTCATTCAAATTCAAAAGGTGAATTGGATCAGGCAATTAAATTCTTAGCTGATAATGAAATAGTAAAAGTTGATTAGTAATTATTTTTATTTTTATTTTGTCCGGGAAGAAAAATAAGCTTTCCGGATTTTTTAAATATTATTATTAAAAACCCTTGATTTTAGTATTTTATTGTATATTATTGGGTAGTTAAGGAGTTTTTTGATGTCTGATATTTTAGATGGTTTAAATGAGGAACAAAAGGAAGCGGTGTTATACAATAACGGACCGCTGCTTGTGCTGGCTGGTGCTGGAACGGGCAAGACGAGAGTTTTGACGTCAAAAATAGCATACCTGCTTGATACTGGGCAGGCTTATCCTTCTGAAATTCTTGCTGTAACATTTACAAACAAGGCCTCAAGAGAGATGCAGGAAAGGGTTGCTAATATGCTTATGAGAGATGTTTCAAGCATGTGGCTTGGAACTTTTCATGCTATTGGAAATAAGATTTTGAGAAGACATGCTGAACTCGTTGGTCTAACATCAGACTTTACTATTATAGATCCTGATGATCAAAACAGGCTAATAAAACAAATAATGATTGATCTTGATATTGATACGAAAGATTTTCCAGTTAAAAACTATGTAAATAAGATTAATGAATGGAAGGACAAAGGTATTGGCTGCAATTCTTTATTAAATTTAGCTATTGATACGAACTATTTTCCTGACATTAAGGAAATATATAGAATTTATCAAGAAAGATGCAAGAAGCTTAATGTTTGTGATTTTGGAGATTTGTTGCTCTATAATGTTGAAATATTTAGAAATTATAAAGATGTTCTAAATAGTTATATTGACAAATTTCAATATATATTGGTTGATGAGTATCAGGATACAAATTCTATACAGCATACTTGGCTTAAGCTTATATCCGGTGTTGGGATAAGAGAAAATATAAATATCACATGTGTTGGCGATGATGACCAATCAATCTATGGCTGGAGAGGAGCTGAAATTGAAAATATTTTAAGGTTTGAAAAAGACTTTAAAAATACAAAAATAGTCAGGCTTGAGAGAAATTATCGTTCAACGTCAAATATTTTGAGCGTTGCATCAGCTGTAATTGCCAATAATAGAGACAGGCATGAAAAGACATTGTGGACTGACACAAAAAATGATGGTGAAAAAGTTTATTTAAACTGCTTTGACAGAGATAAAGAAGAAGCTTATGCAATAGCTAGTGAAATTTTAGATTTAATAAAGGATATTCAATATAAGGACATAGCTATATTGGTCAGGGCAGGGTATCAAACTAGAATATTTGAAGAAATTTTTATAGCCCAATCTATACCCTATAAGATTGTTGGCGGATTTAAATTCTATGACAGAAAAGAGATTAAAGATTGTATTGCCTATTTAAAATTGGTAAAAAATCAGTCGGATTTTTTGGCGTTTGAAAGAATTATTAATGTTCCGAGAAGGGGAGTCGGAACTGTTACTTTAAGTAAAATATTGGAGGAGATTAAGGGTAAAAAAGTTAATGTTCTTGACGTTTGTGAGGATTTGTGTATTTCCGGTATACTAAAAGGCAAAACGGCAGATAATATTATGAAATTTGTTTCTGATGTCAGGAAATGGAGTGATGACATGATGAATATAAATCATGTTGATTTAGCAAGAAAGATTATTGAAGAAAGCGGATACCTTGATAGTCTCATAGCTGACAAAACTGATGAATCAAAAAGTGCAATTGAAAATATTAACGAGTTTGTAAGGGGCTTGGGCGAATTTCAAAGCTTATCAGAATTTTTAGAATATATAAGTTTAGTTAATGATAAAACTAATTCAGCAAATGATAATTCTGTTAATGTTATGACAATTCACTCCGCTAAAGGGTTGGAGTTTGACACGGTATTTTTACCTGGATGGGAAGAGGGTATTTTTCCAAGTCCTAGATCTGTTGACGAAAGAAATGGCCTTGAGGAAGAAAGAAGACTTGCCTATGTCGCCATAACTAGAGCAAAAAATAGACTTACTATTAGTTATGCAAAAACAAGATATGAATACGGTGAAATTAGAACCATGCAGCCATCAAGGTTTATTAGAGAACTGCCGGAAAAAAATCTTAATATTAGTGATTCTATAAAATTTGTTGACGAAGATGAAGAGTATGAAGAAGAAAGAGTTGGAAGATACAATAATTATTACACTCCAAAAAATTATAAAAAAAATTATCATTTTGAAGATGATGATGGTGGCAATGTTGTTGTGCAGCAAGTAAAGAATGTTGCAAGACGTGTTGTTCATCCAACGTTTGGAGAGGGCGTCGTAATAAAAAGCGATGGAAGAAAATTGACTATAGCCTTTAAGAATGTTGGTGTCAAAACTATAATAGAAAATTTTGTAAAATTTGTAGAATAATATTGATTTATTTCAAAAAATTGATATACTACATAACTGTATTAAAATTTAAATATTAATTATGAGTGATTTTATTTCTAAAAATAATGTTGAAAGTGTAGATGAAGAATGGACTTCTTCTGAAGATTTTCCTGAATCTTTTAAAGGTTTTTCTAAACTATCTTCTTCGTGTGATTCATCTGCTCTTCTTGAAAATAATAATGTTGTTGAAAATTCTGTTGAAAATACTGTGGAATCAAATCTTCATGTTCCTTTTGAATTACTGGATGAAAAATATAAAAATGTAATTGTTTTGAAATCTATAGAAAAAGCTGAAGAATTTATGAAAATAATTGGGGTTCAAAGCATGATAGTTTATGGCGGCGCACTATATAAAAATAATCTTAAGGAAGATTTAAGTATTGATGATTATGATGTGGCTTTGTCCGGCCCTGAAAGTAATAAAGATAAAGTTAAAGAAATTGTTAAAAATTTAAAAGATCAAGGTTGGGATGTTTATAATGGAAAACTTGATTATTTAAATGAAAATTTATATTATTATATGGTTGCTCCAAATAGAATTAAATATGATTTCGGATACAAGAAAAAAGTTATTACAACATTAACTCTTGAAAATTTAGTTATAGAACTTGAAAAAGACAAAAATGGCAATATAAAAAGATACGTAGAGGATACAAAAGTTCTAGATGATTTATATAATGGTAAATTATGTGTGAATGAGGCTAGAGTTCCAAATAAATTTGAACTTGTTCAAAGAATTATTCTAACAAGTATAAAATATTCCGATAGAGTAAAACTCTCTAGTAATAAAGCTATTATAGAAGAAGCAAAAAAAAGAGCAAATGAGGAAGATGAAATTGGAGAAGATGGTACAAATATTACAAATATAAAAAAAGGAGTTTGCCTTGAAAAAATATATGGCTTATTGGCTAAAATGAAAGATGAAGATAAAGAACCTTATATTAAAGAGCTTTTAGATACAGAACTATTAGATTTATATTTACCAGATTTGGCAAAAGTTCTGAAGGATGATGAAAATAGACAAAAAATATTTAAACTTACTAATAGCAACATATTAAGACAGTATACTGAAGGTTTAATGAAAGACAATGTAGCAGAAAAAGCTTTGCAATAAAATAGATATAAAGTCAATCTATCTAGATTGGCTTTAAAATCTATTAACAGTTGATATTATAACAGGGCTTCTTGATATTTTTATATCAGCTGTTATGTTAAAAATATCCTTTACAAGATCGTTAATTAAATAAGTATTGTCTACAATTTCATATATGCTTGATTTGTTGTCCATATATATAACCTTCCCCTGAAATTTCGTTATAAGGTTAACAACTTGGACTATTTTTGGATGTAAATTGTCAATTCTTATTAGACAAACTTCTTTTTCAATTATATCCTCTTTTGTTTCAAAAGTAAGAACTTTTAAAACTCCGGGTATTTTTCTAACTATATTGTTTATAACATCCTCTGAATTTATGCCGGTTGTATAGGCTACTATTCTTTGTATTGTTTCCTCTTTATTTATTGTTGATAATGATATTTGTTCTATATTTATATTATTTTGACCTAATGTTGTAGCAATTTTACCAAGCATTCCAGGTTGGTTTTTAATTAATATTGATGATAAATATTTTTTGCTTCCCATAAATAATATAAAAAATTTATGTGATATTAAAAATAATATTTTGTTTTAATTAGTCAACAAAAATTTTTATATATATTTTGGTATAAGTATAATAAAAATTAAATATATTTTTTATTTTTATAAATATAAAATATAATAGTAAATAAATTAATATTTTTAATGACTTTTTTAAAAATTGTTTTAATATTAAAACATACTATGTGTTTATAAATGTATTATGAAAAAAATTATTGTTGTTAACTTAGGTAATAAAGGTGTTGTTTTATCTGTTCAAGGTAAAAATACAGTTTTTGACAGGTTATATATAAATGATTTTAATCAAAATACATTGCCAACT
>CALXXG010000145.1 GCA_944392625.1 uncultured Rickettsiales bacterium | reverse complement strand
AAAATACGCAAAAAAATACAGGTTAGAAATTTGATTTCTAATCTGTATTTTTGGTGCAGATGGCCGGAATCGAACCGGCACGGTGTTTAACCACCGCAGGATTTTAAGTTATTCTATCATTTTAATAATTAGTGATGAATAATACTCTTTAATCCTATTATTTATGTACTCAAAACACTATTATTTAAAACTATTTCGCTTGTTTTTATTGTAACATAAACAATTAAAAATTTATATAAATCTGACACAACTTTTTTAAGTTTTGTTAGAAATCTGTTAGAAAATTTTTAAACAGTATTTATTCTAAAAAAATCTTAAATTTATTTAAAATCAAATTTTGCATATTTAAAAATTAAAAACGGACAGGCATAGTTTATTACCTGTTCTAATTTTTCGCCACAAAATCGATTGTCGTGCGAAGGAAAGGAAAATATATGCAAGATTTTAATTTTTATAAAGTTAATGAAACTTTAAATCATAAATATTATCAAATACCACAGGAATTATTTATAAATCCATTATATAAAAATGCATTAAATTCTGATAGCAAATTGTTATATGGTTTTCTATTAGATAGATTATCATTATCTATTAAGAATAATTGGCATGATGAAAATGGAAATGTGTATTTGATATTTACTAGAAAAGAAGTACAAGATAAATTAAATCTATCTGATAAAACTGTTACTAAAGCATTTAAACAACTATCAGATGTTAATTTAATATATGAAAAGAAACAAGGTTTCAGTAAACCTAAACTTATATATGTTGCAAAAATACAACATCAAAATATAGAAATATCATATAATCGTAAAAATTACGATTATATGAACGGAGATTCTACGATTACCGAATCGAAAAAATTCCGACCTATCAATACTAATAATAATTATACTTATAAAAATAATAAGGCTAATAAAAATTCAATGAGATATTCTGGTAGAGAATATTCTCCTGAATTTTTAAACAGCTTATATGCTAATGTGTAATGACCTTAGCAAATCACAAAAGCAGTTATGCTTTTGTAAAAATAGCAATATAAAAATTGGTTATCAATTTTTGTATTGCTATTTTTTTACCTAAATTGCTAATAGCATATTTAGGTAAAACGGGTGTAGGGTGTCCCTACCACACTGACACTTTTTCCCATAAGGGTAAAAAAGTGTCGTAGTGTGTTACAACACAATTTAATAAAGAGAAAAATTTAACCAGCATAGTGTTATTTAGCTGTGCTAGAAATAGAGGAATTTATATATGAGTTATGCAATAATTAGAAATGCAAAATACAAAAGAGAAAATTTAAAAGGTATTTATCGCCATAATGAAAGAAGGAATAAAAACTATTCAAATAAAAATATAGATAAGGAATTATCTTACTTAAACTATTCAATAAAAGAGTGTAAACATACTTACGAAAAGGAATTTGATTTAATAAAAGAAAAATATAATTTAAAAGGACAAGTTAAATCAGTTAGCAATATTGTTTGTGAATACCTAATTACATCTGATAAAGGCTTTTTTGAAAAAGTCGGCGAACAAGAAGGAAGAAGATATTTTGAAACTGCTTATAAATTTGTATGCGAATACAAGAATTTAGGTGAACAATATATTTTATCTGCAAAAGTACATATGGATGAAGAAAGTCCACATATGCATTTAGTATTTATTCCTGTTGTTCATACTACAGATAAGAAAGGAAATTCTATCGATAAAATTGCTTGTAGTGAATTTTGGAAGGCTAAAGATAGTTATAGGCAATTACAAAATGCTTTTCACTCTTATATATCTGCAAATGGATTTGATTTAGAAAGAGGAAATCCAAGTGAAAGAGTACATTTATCTGTTGAAGATTATAAGAAAATTACGAATTTTGAGAATACTAAAACTGTTCTTAAAGATATTAAACTAGAAATACCAGAAACACCTGATGTTAAAAGTTTTGGAAAACTAGTACGAAATAGAGATGAAAAAATACAAGAATTAGTTGTAGAGCCAAGAGATAAAATGATTAAAGAACAACAAGAACAAATTTCTCTGCTTTATTTAACACTACAAAATCAAGTTAATACTGTTGAAAGAGCCTCAAAATATGAAAAAGAAAGAAAATCTATAATGTGTGAAAATAGAAAATTGAAAGAAAAGTGTGGAAATATTGAAAAGGATTATTCTGTTAAACTTAAAGAAGAAATACGAAAAATTGAAAATAAATATGAAGATGAAATTTATCAGCTTGAAAAAGAAAATAGTTTTTTACGAAAAGTTATAAATACATTTCAAAAAACAGTTGATAAGTTTATACATTGGGTCTGCAATAAATTTTCAGTTTCTTCTGAAGAAGAATTTATTAGAGATTTTGAATTTGAAAATGCTATTTATCTTGACCCAGAAAAACAAATTGAATATGAGGAAGAACTAGAATATGAAGAAATGGAGTGGTAGTTTATACTATCACTCCATTTAAACTTAATTATCAGTTTGCAATTTTCTTCTATATTCTAAAAGTTTTTGTTTTCTAGTTTCATTTGATTTTCTTAAATTTTCAATTTGTTTATCATATAAAGCACATAAAGAATTTACTTGTTCTTCTGTAAGTTCTTCTTCTTTTATTTCTCCAGAACGATATTGTTTTTGAAGTTTTAATAACTTTGTTTCTTCATCTTCAATATTTTTAATGGATTCCATAAAAGCATTTTTAGTATTTTCACTTTCTACTATACTT
>CALXXG010000144.1 GCA_944392625.1 uncultured Rickettsiales bacterium | reverse complement strand
TTCTGATTTGTCTTTGACTTCTTTTAGTCATGCAGTGTCTTTTATTAGCATTTTTAAATTTAATCTTTCCTGTTCCTGTTAGTTCAAATCTTTTTTTACAAGAACTGTTTGTCTTCATTTTTGGCATAAAACCTTATCTCGTTATTTAATTATTAAATATACAAAAATTCACTCTTGTTTATAATAAAATATTATTTTAACAAAATCAACTAAAATTTTTTAAAATACCGTAAAAAATAAAATCATTTTGCAACAATTTTTCTTGAAAAAAATAATTGTTGTTTGTATTATTAGTTTAATGGTTGATTAAATTGATTATGGGCGTAGATAGAAACAATATATTTTTATATTGAGAAAATAAATGGATACATTTATTAGATGTATCCATTTTTTTTGTGTCTATTTTAAAAAATAAAAGGAGTAAAAATGTCAAAGTTTAAAAGAATTTTGTTTAAGGTGTCAGGTGAATCTTTAATGGGAGAAAAGCCATTTGGACATGATATGACAGCTATACAAAAAACTTGTGAAGAAATAGTTAAAATATATAAGTCTGGTGTTGAGGTGGCAATTGTGGTTGGTGGTGGAAATATTTTTAGAGGCGTATCTGTTGCAACTGAGCTTATGGATAGGGCTAGCGCTGATTATATGGGTATGTTGGCAACGGTTATGAATGGTATTGCCTTGCAGGCTGGCATTGAAAAATTAGGCGTTGAAACTAGAATGCTGTCAGCAATTAGCATCAATAAAGTATGCGAACCATACATTAGAAGAAGGGCTATAAGACATCTTGAAAAGGGCAGGGTGGTTATTTTTGTTGCCGGAACAGGAAATCCATATTTTACAACCGATACGGCTTCTGTTTTGAGAGCTACGGAAATGGAATGTGATGTTATTTTAAAGGGTACGCAGGTTGATGGCGTTTATGATAAAGATCCTAAAAAGTTCTCTGATGCGGTTAGGTTTGACGAATTATCATTTAATGAGGCGATAAAGAGAGATTTAAGGGTTATGGATCCAACAGCTTTGACTCTAGCTAGAGATAATAATATGCCAATTCTAGTATTTAAAATATCAGAACCTGATGCTATAATGAATGTTCTTGATGGTAAGGGCAAGTTCACTTTAATTAAGAATTATTAAAAAAATATCCGCTAGAAAATCTGGCGGATATTTTGTTAAAAGTAAGATTACATGCCTTGTTGTTGGCCTCTATTTTGCACTCTTTCAAGTAGTGTATTTTTAATTAATGTTCCAATATCACTTTTAGTTGCGTTGTTTAAAATAGTTTCCATTGTTTGTGAATTATTGCTATTATTAATAATCCAATCACGTTTTATGCCAGTGCTGTCAACAAAGCCATATAATAAATCTTTTGCTTTCTTTATATCAAGTTGGTTTAACTTTTTAATCAAATTTTTTCTAGCTTCTTTTCCTGCAAGTTGTGTATTATTTTTATAGATGTTATCAAAATTATTCACTTCTCTTTCTATATCTTCCATTATATCTGTGTTTCTGCTAGAAAGCAAAATATGATTTATATATGAAAATAAAGGTCTATTATTATCTATATTATTTGTATTTATTTTAAATGGAGGAGTAATTAAACCTCTTATTTCCTTTGCATATTTAACTTCTTCTAAATTATTTTCTATTTCTTTTTTTATTCTATCGTTTATATTTTCTCTGTTTTTAATGAGATTTGATAATAAAAGTTTTTTAGCTGAATCGTCATCAATTTTTCCTTCTTGTTCCAATAAAGGTTCATTATTGTTTTCCTTTAATAAAGTTATTTTAGTCAGAAAAGATTCAAACACATCATAATCTGATGTAATTATATCTTTATATTCTCTTTGAGACGATAAAACATGTAATTCTCTATAGTCTCTTGTTTCCATTATTGAGGAAATTATTTCTTTTCTTCTTTCCATATTTTTTTAAAAATTATTAATAACAAGTCTATTATATGACATTTTTAATGATTAGTCAACATTAAATTGTCATTTTTTTAATATTGATAAATTTAATTATTTATCACTTAAAAACTTGACTGTAATTATTTTGAATTTTAATATTAATCAATAGATTGTATTATATTTGATAAAATGAAGAATTTTTTAAAACATATTGCTACACTTGGAATTAAAGAATTTAAAAGTTTCTTTAATGATAAAGTTTTTTTAATATTTGTTGTTTGGGGGTTCACTCTAAATATTATAGTTGCGGCAAATTCTGGAAATATGGATATTAAAAATGCATCTATAGCCGTTGTAAATGAAGATGATTCTTCATTGTCTAGAAATATAATCATGGCCCTTAGAGAACCTTATTTTAAAAAACCTGCACATATTACATTCAATGAAATAGACAGGGCTATGGACTTAGGAGAATATACATTTGTTGTAGTTATACCTGAACACTTTCAAGCCGATCTTTTAGCTGGAAAAACGGCAGAAATTCAGCTAAATATTGACGCAACTGTTATGAGCCAAGCCTATATTGGTTCTGGTTACATAAAGCAGATCATAAATCAGGAAATAACCAACTTTTTGAATGTACATGGAGGCACCACTGGTTTTACACCATTTGAACAGGTTATTAGAATAAAATATAACCCTAATAGTATTTCTGAATGGTTTATGGCTATTGCTCAAATAATAACAATGGGAACGATGTTGTCCATGATGCTGCCTGCTGTTGCCCTTGTTAGAGAAAAAGAATCCGGGACAATAGAACATCTTTTAGTTATGCCATTAACCCCTCAAGAAATAATGATGTCAAAAATATGGTCAAACAGTCTAATCATTTTATGCTTTGCCATAATGTCAATGTTTGTTGTCGTAAAAGAATACTTTGGCGTTAAAATTCAAGGTTCGCTAGTGCTATTCTTCGTAGGATTTATACTTTTTCAATTCAACGTAACATCTTTAGGCATAATGTTGGCGACATTTGCAAATAATACAGCGCAATTAGCCCTATTAACCATAATGGTCATGATGCCTATGACTTTCTTATCCGGCATGTACACTCCTATGGAATCAATGGCGCCAATGCTTCAAAAAATAATGTTCCTGTCACCTTTAAAACATTGTATGGATTTCGCTTTTGCAGTCGTATTCAGAGGCGCTACTTTCTTTGAAATATGGCAGCCAATGTTATGGATGTTAGGCATGGGAACATGTTTATTTATTCTTTCATCATTAAGATTTAACAGATGGTTTAATAGTAGCAATAGATAAAGAAATTGAAAATTGAAAATTAATTTTCAATTTTCAAGTACTTGTCAATCAACTGTCTATCCTTGATATTTATACTTCTATTACAAATGGAGATAAAAGTTTTATTGAAACTTATTTTCAATTTTCAATTTCTATATGATTCTCTGCCGAAGGCTAATTTTCAATTTTCAATTTTCAATTTTCAATTTCTCTCAGTTGGCACTTCGTGGGACGACAGGCTAAAATGATTCGGCAAGCCGATCATTTTCCCACTTCGTGCTTGAGCATTCACTTCGTTCACATCGCACTTCGCAGACCAACAAGTTAA
>CALXXG010000143.1 GCA_944392625.1 uncultured Rickettsiales bacterium | reverse complement strand
AATTGAGATAACATAGCTTGACTATGTTTATCTGTTGCTGTATTTAGAGCTTTTTGATATTCTATTTGTTTAGCAAAAGGTGCTTGAATATTTAATGAAGTCTCTTTAAATGCTTCTAATAAGTCTGAATATTCAAGATCATCTAATTCATCCATATTATAGAAACGCCTTAACTGCTCCAAAATCCGTGGAGGAGCTCCAAGTTCTTCAGCTTGTTCAAGAATTTCATTAGCTAACTTTGTATCAAATAAATTACGTATTTTGTTTTCAGTATAACGGAGTACATTATTATTCATATCATTTGCAATTTTGATATGGCGTTCATTTAAATGTATTAAAGGACTAACGTTATCTTGTGTTTGTTTTAATACTTCATTAAAATCTTGTATGCCTTTAAAAATCTGTTGAGAAGTATCAGCAATTCCATTATAATCTGCAACGGCTTTAGCAAAGTCTCTATAATAGACTATTTGAGAATAGTCTAATAAAATACGTTGTGGATTAAATAGAACTGTGGTTTGTGTTAGTTTTTTAGGATTATTTAATAAAGAATTCACCGCCGTATAATATTTGTTAAATTTCATACGTGCAAAATGTTCAGTTAAGAAACTTTCACCAATCTGATTTTTAAAATCATTAAGACTTTGTAGTAAAGCAAATTTTTGTTTTATATCTAATTTATTAATTTTAATATAATTTAAAAATTCTAGGTTTGCATAAGGTGCTTTATTACGGATTAATTGATATTCTTTATAAAGAATATTTAACCAATCATCCAATTCTCTTGCAACTTTTTCATTAGCTAGATATTTTTCAACTAATTCATTTTTTAATTTATCAAAGTTTGCTATAAATGATTTTGTAAAATCAGAAGCAATTTCCATCATATTAACATCATAGAACTGTCCTTCTACAAAATTAAACAGAGTTTTCATATTGGTAGTATCAATAGCTTCTCTAACACCATACTGGAAAGCACCATTTAAATCCTTATATAAGGCGGACGTTACATTAGTACTGCCACCAATATATTTTTCAAAAATTTCTTTATTGGTTTCAAAGATATTTTTTTGGAAAAAAGATTGTGTTTCCTTAAAAGCTTCGGCATCCCTAAAAGTGTGTCCTATTTCAGCAAGTGCTGCAGTTACTTGTTTAGTGTCAAATGTTTCAGAAATAGCATTTTGAAATTCAATAATAGCACTGGTAAAGTCTTTAGCCAATGGATAACAGATTAATGAATCTGCATTTGTTTCTGAAAGAACTTGTGCATATTTTAAAATTTGATCGCGTAATAAATCACGTGTAGCTCCAGGAATTACTATTCTAGTTTTTCCTTTTAAAGCTGTGCGGGCTTGCGCATTTAGAGCTTCTTCTATTTTAGAAATAATTTCTGCAGAAATTGTATCTATATTAAGAACAACATCTTTTGCTTTGAGAGAATTAAAACTATAAAATGTATCTAATATAGTTTTCTTAAAATCGTCAGGAGAAACTTGTTCAATAGTTTCATATAGTGAATTAAGAATATCATTAGCAAATTCTTCAAAAGCTTTAGCATTAGTTGCTATATCATTTATATTTTGAGCAAGTTCACGTACAACTGTATTATCTGCGTATGCGTGTGGGTCTGCGATAATATTTTTAATAACTGCACCTAAGGTGCCTTCTGAACCAGTTGTTATATCAGTTAAGAATTTGTTAATAACTGGATTTCCCATAAGTGTAGATTGTATATATAGTTCATTTAATTTGAGTTGCATATAAACTGTGTTCGCTGAAAATTGAATTATTTTTTTAACTGCATTGTAGGGACGCTTATCTTTAGAAATTTCTTCAATTGTATTAAGAAATTTATTAAGAACTTTAGTATGTTCTTGACGAATTTCTTTTGAGTAAAGTTTTCCAATAACTAATCCTTTATTTGCACCTGTTAATTTAGCAGAAGGCATATTAGTTATTCGTGTTTGTAAACGATTAAGATACTGTACATATTTATTAAAGAATCCATTTTCATCAGCATTTATTTTTTTAACTTGAGCGAAATAATCAGTTAAAGAAGCTCCTTTATATCGAAGCTGCACATATTTTTCCATAGCCGCAATAGCACTATCTGGATCTTTAACATTGGCTTGTGCAATTTCTCTAAAAATACCTTCATCAATATTAAACTGATTACGAACTAAACGATAGAAGGTATCTGTTTGACGACTAATATCTCCAGCATTTACTGTACGGGCTAGCTTATAACTCTCACTATACATTTGTTTAGCTTGATCATATTTAAAAATGTCAACAACGTTATTAGCATCTAAGTATTTAGATTTACGAAGATTACGGATTATAGTGTTTTCAATAAACTCTCCACCTTTTTTAAGAAGAGGCTGAACAGCTTTCCAACCTAAACCTAAACCTGATGTTAGAAATGCAGATTTAAATAAATAGCGTTCAAATCTTTCGGAGGCATTATATAATGTTGAGACAGTTTTGTTAATACGTTTAGCTAAGACGTCCCATTGCATCCCAGAC
>CALXXG010000142.1 GCA_944392625.1 uncultured Rickettsiales bacterium | reverse complement strand
ACATTATAGCAGGTATAAATTCCGGACCAACACCAGTATTTATAAAAACCGTTAAAAGGGCATTTGAAACTCCTGTTACTTTTAATATACTGGATAATATTCCTGCCAAAATAAAGATAAGAACATAAGTCAATAAAGTATTACTTTTTAAATTTTCAACACATTTATTTCCAAATTCTTTTTTATTTTTTGATAACAAATATGTTAAAAATATAGCAAAAAATCCGATTATCCAAAAAGTTTTTAGAGAAGCTCTCTTCAATATAACTAAAACTATTATGCTAATAATCAAAAAAACAATTGGTATAAAAATAGATTTTCTTCCTAAATAAAATTCATTATTTGTTTCATTTTTTATTTCCATTTTTCATTTCCCCTCTTATTTAACGTAATAAATTATTAATTTTAATTAATTTTTTTAATTATTTTATGTAATAGATTCATTTGTATTTCATTTAATTCTTCAGTTGATATTTTAGTTAAATCTTCTAAATTTGTAATAAAATATTCACATAATATACCCTTTAGTATTTTTCTTTCTTCTGTAGAAATATCGTTAAATTTTGAAACAATTATGTCATACTGTGTAATATCTTTTAACTGTTTTTGCTGTGCATTCCAATTTTTATATTCATATTCTATGTAATCTTCAGTAGACTTAAAAAGACCTTCTTCAAATACTTTATTTTCTATTTCCTTAGTTATTGAAAGCATTTCTTTTCTTCTTCTTAAAACATCTTCTTCTGAAATTTCATTCACTATAAAGCAATTTTCAATTCTTTTTTCTATATTATTTGGACAGAAGTCTAAATTGCCTAATAGAGATATTTTCCATTTTGCAGCAGGTGGGAATTTTTTATCATAGACATAAAGGAGGTCAGTTACATAATTTAATCCTTGATTCAATAAATCTTCTCCATTAAAAATTAATCCTCTTTTTACTGCATTTAATGGATTAATTTCTACCATCCAATAAATCCTTGATAATAAATGAGATAGTAATAGTTTTCTATATTCTTCTGTAAAAACTGTTTTTTCATTAATTAACTTTTCTATCCTTCCGTTTCTATCAAAAACAATCTCACAAGCATATTTATAAAATTCTTTCTTATAATCATGCCATTGTGAATTTTTTTCTTCATCATAAATTTTTTGATGAAAATTCACTTCCATTGTCTTATCAAAACCATCTTGATCTGTTATAACAATATAAAATGAGAATGGTGGCAACCAATTAGGTAAATGTTCTCTATCAACATTAAGAAAAATTCCAATATCTATATCAGAGTATTCATCGATAAAATCTTTGTATTCCGTATTTGCAAGTCCACTTAAATAAACTATGCCTTCAACTTCAGGTTTTGCTTTTAACTTCTGTACAAGTTTATCCATTCTTTTCCTAACTATTGGTTTGATATTTTTTGTTTTTATTCCCTTTATCATAAAATCACTCCTAACTTAAATTAATATTTATTTTATTCTAAAAAAAACAAAGAGTCAAAGAAAATCCTTGACTCTTTATTTTTTAGAATTTAGGCACAAAAATAGTACAGAAAATGTTATCAATTTTATTTTTATTGAAATATCTTATATTATTATTCATTTTAATTATCATTTTTTACTCCTATCTTAATATAAAAATTCGCTAAATCCAGTGATATTATACTGTTTTTTTTGTTTTTTGTCAAATTATGTCATAATTTTATTTACTAATGTTATTATTATCTTTAGTTATATAATTATTTTTAAAAGTATTGATATCAATTAATTTAATATATAAATAAAAAAATAAAGAATTGACAAATTCTTTATTTTTTTATTAAACTTTTTTGGAGGTGTTGGACGGATTCGAACCGACGAATCAGAGTTTTGCAGACTCATGCCTTACCGCTTGGCTACAACACCATTATATAATATTGATTAGATTGAGGAAAAATTTCCTCAATCTAATCAATAGATTTCACCTTACAACTTTTTAATTAAAGTTATAAAGCATTTTCAAATCCCAGACAGTACCTTCCCTAGTATCCTTCAAAAGAATACCTTTTGCTTCAAGCTCATTTCTAATTGCATCAGCTGTTTCAAAGTCCTTTCTCTTTTTAGCCTCTGCTCTCTTTAAAATCTGGGTTTCAACCTCGTCTACATCGATATTAAGCTCTTTAAGGTATTTTTCCTTCATTTCTAAAAGGAATCTCTCTGGTTCTTGCTCAAAAAAGCCTAAAATTTTGTAAACACTTTTCAAATCTTTCAAAGCCTTTGCCAAAGTATTGGCTACTATCTGTTTGTTTGCCTTCTTGGCAGATTTCATTAAGTTATTTGCATATTTGAAGATTGTGTGCAAATTTGCAATTGCTACTGCTGAGTTAAAGTCATCATCCATCACTTCAATAAATTTAGAAATGATAGTATTTGGAATTTCGTCTTCGAGAATTTCAGATGTAGCATCTCCCCCATTGCTAGAAATAAAATTTTCCATTGCTTTGATTGTACTATAAAAATAGTACATATGACCTTCTGCAAGCTGAAAATCGCTATCATGCAAATCAATATCTGATGTGTAGTGTTTAGAAAGTATAGTGCATTTAATCACTTCATAATTATACTTTGCTAAAGCATCCCTTATTGTTAAGGAATTTCCCAACGATTTTCCCATTTTTTGTCCATTGATCTTTATCAGACCGCAATGACTCCAGTATTTTGCAAAAGGTTTGCCTGTCAAAGATTCACTTTGTGCAATTTCATTTTCGTGATGTGGAAATACTAAATCTCTTCCTCCACCATGAATATCAATTGTTTCTCCAAGAGTATCTAAAGCCATAGCTGAGCATTCAATATGCCAACCTGGTCTTCCTTTTCCCCAAGGAGATTCCCAATAAATCTCTCCAGGTTTTGCAGCTTTCCACAAAGCAAAGTCAACTGGATCCTCTTTTTCTTCGTCTAGTTCGACACGTACACCATTTCGCAGTTCCTCTACTTTTCTATGAGATAATTTCCCATATTCACTATCTGTCTTTACTGAAAAATAAACATCTCCATTCTTTGTTGCATATGCATGACCTTTTTCGATAAGACCTTCCACAAATTTTATAATTTGTGGAATATACTCAGATGCTTTAGTCTTTATATCTGCATCTGTAACATGTAATGCTTTCATGTCCTTCTCAGTCTCAAGAATCTGCTCTCCAGAAAAATCCAAAGCATTTTTCCCTAACTCATTAGCTTTTATGATGATTTTGTCATCAACATCAGTATAATTACGTACGTATGTTACGTGATATCCCCTATACCTGAGATAATCCGTAATCATAGCATAGTCGATTGCTTGCCTAGCATGACCAATGTGGCTTAAATCATATACAGTGATACCGCAAGCATACATTTTTACTTCGCCCTCTTTTAAAGGTACGAATTCTTCTTTTTTTCCGCTCATAGAGTTTGTGATTTTCATTGTTAATGACCTCCTTAAAATTTGCTTTTTTTGAGTTGCTTACAAACAGATAGTATTACCTTAAAAGTTTAAACGATGTATTTTAATTCATCGCCTAAAATTTTTTAGGCAATAACTATATGATTGAATACTGTTATTATATCATAATCATAGTTATTTTTCAAGATTTCCACTAATTACTTATATATTTTATACTTATTTTCTTTTATTGTTAATTTAATTATTATATTTTTATTGTTACAGTTTTATTATTATTACAAAACTATCAAATATTTTACTTAATGCAACTCTTCATAACTTAATAATTCAACATTGTTGGAAATAAATTCTTTATTATTATCGATGTCTTTAAACAAGTCTGTGGATAAATATTTCTTATTATCATCGGCAAACACTGTAACTACATTATCTTCTATTTCATCTGAAAGCAATATACTACCAATCAAATTTGCACCAGATGAAATTCCAACTCCTATTCCTAATTGTCTTGATAATTTTCTAGACATGTTAATTGCATCATCATCATTTATTTGTATAATTTTATCAATTTTATTTTTATCTACTAATTCTGGAACAAAATCATCACCAATTCCTTCTATTTTGTGTTGTCCTAATATTTTTCCACCAGATAGTATAGGCATTTTATCTGGTTCAATAGCTGTTATATATATATTATTATATTTTTCTTTTAATTTATCTCCTATTCCCATCAAAGTTCCTCCTGTACCTATACCAGATACAAAACCTCCTATTTTTTCTGGGATTTGATTTAATATTTCTTCTCCGGTAGTTTCATAATGAGCTAAATAATTATCTTCATTCGCAAATTGATTAGACAAATAGCCATCTAGTTCTTTAGATAATTTTTTTGCTTCATTTACACACCTTATAAATCCTCCATCTTCTTTTGAAATCAAAAATACTTTAGCACCATATCCTTCCATTAATTTAATTCTTTCTTTACTTGCCCAATCAGGCATAAAAATATATACTGGATGTTTATAGTAAGTTCCTAATGCTGATAGTGCGATACCTGTATTTCCACTTGTTGCTTCGACTATTGCCATTCCATCTTTTAATTTTCCTCTTTTTTTAGCATTATTAATTATATAAAAAGCCACTCTATCTTTAATACTTCCAGTTAAATTAAAATATTCTAGTTTAACAAATATTTTTTTTATCTTACCATTATATTTATAAATTATTTTTATCATTGGTGTATTTCCTATAAATTCATTCTTTTTAAACATATTAACCCTCCTAAATCTTTTTTTATTTTTATATATAACAATAAAAAAACTATGTGTAGTATTAAAAATGCCCACATAGTTTTATAATTTATCTTATAAAATATAATCTCTCTGTAGGCATGAATTTTAATACTCATGTCTACAATAGACAGAGTATTAATTCATACAACAGCAATTAGAGATTATATTTATTAATATCATTTATATCTTTCCTTTCTTTCTTGATTTATTTTATTATATGATTTTTAATTATTTTTGTCAACACTATTTTTAACTTTTTTTATTTAGCTTTTTATTTAACTTTTAACTTTTTATTCTTTTACACTTGAATTGGGTGCCCTAATAGGACACCCAATTCGAAGTTCAAATTTTACATTTCACTTTACAATAATTTTCATTATTGTATCATCCATGGTTTGTGAGGTTTCGCTTTCCAGTATAGATACATTTTTTATTGTATCTATAAGACTTTCTCTAGCGATTCCGATTTTCTGTGTAATTTTACTATTACTTAACATTGCCATATTAGCTGCATAAACAGCCATTGTGGAACAAACCAAGACCTTCATAGCACACGTGCTTTTAGCCCCATCACAGAACATTCCAGTAACAGATGCTAAAACATTTTTTACTGCATATTCTGCATCTTCATAATCTCCTCCCAGTAAATAAGTGATTCCTGCAGAAGCTCCACAACTTGCTATTACTGCACCACATAAGTAAGAAAGAACATTTAAGTTTCTCTTTACAAAGATGGCTGTCAAATCGCTTATTGCTATTGCACGTAAAATTTTATCCATGCTAGCATTAAGCTCGATACCAGCTTGATAAACTGGTATCGTTGTGGAAATTCCTTGATTACCACTTCCTGTACAAGCCATAGCGGGATATGGAGCACCTGCCATTCTTGCATCAATCGCCGAAGTTGTTGAAGATATAATTCTTGACAAAGCAGTGTCTTCACCGAAAGGTTTTATTTTTCCAACATTCAACCCCCAATTATCTCTTTTACCAACTTCACTTAATTTTTTGTTTAAGTCAAGAGCTTTTTGGAAAATCTGTAAATCTTCAAGTTCTTCTGCATATTCGAACACTTCTTTCATAGAAAAATCTATTTTCTCCGTATTTTTACTTTCAGAAGTAGATTCGTCAATGCTAAACTCAAATACTTTTTCACCATTTACTTCAATCAAATTGACATTAGTATGTCCATCAGTTACAATTAACTTAACAGTATTACAACATCGACAGGGATCTCTAGAAGCCTTAACTTTAATTCCTTGCATTTCTACTTCAATATACAATGCTTTGTCTGTATCGGCAATTTCGATATTTACATGTTCTTTTGCAAAATGATTTGCCACTTTATGCTGTTCATCCGAAAGATTTTCAAGCAATTGAAAACCATCTTTTGGATTAGCATATAAGGCTCCAAGCGAAGCTACAAATGCTGTACCTGTATATTTTGAATTTGGAATTCCAGCATCCATTGCATTTTTAGCCATATTTTTACTAATATGCAATGTAATATCTGCAGGTTCTTCATTCAAATAAGTTCTTGCTACTGCTGCTGCATAGGCTATAGCAATTGGTTCTGTGCAACCTGTTGAAACTAACAAGTTACTCCGTAATAAGTTACCCATCAATTCTTTTTGTTTATTAGTCATAATATTTTCCTCCTTTTTTATGACCATGCTGTATATTTTTTTTTGAACTTCTGAAATAGCAATTAATTAATACAATTTCATTAATTAATTGCTATTTCTTATCCAAAAAGTTTACAATTATATATTAGCACATTTTACATAAAGCTTCAATATTTTTATTGTTTTTTCTTTTTATATCTTCTTTTCTTTTTTGTTATTTTATCCATTTATAATCAATCTAATTGTACTCTACAAAAATATATATGAACTATTAGATTAGAATTCAAAAAATTATATAACAATTTTCGTCTGATTGTTTTATTTTCCTTTACTTTCTAATATATTTGTGTAATAATTATTATGTAACCATGTACAGTGAATTTTAAGAAAGGATGATTTAATATGTTAGAACGGAATGTTACTTTGCTAGACTTTCATGATGCACGAAGATATTCAGAAATTAGCCATCGATATAAAAATAGAAAGAAAAGAAAATTGTTATCTTTGGTTGATAAAGAACTCAAAGATTTTGAATATCTTAATTCTGCCTCACCCGAAAGTCTTTCCTTTGAAGATAAAGTATATCTTCAAAAACTATTTATTCTCAATAGTTTGTATCAGCATATAAATAATGGGAATTATATAGCGGAATTTATTCTTCCGTTCCCACTAATTTCTTCCGTTAAGGATTGGGTTTCTGCTAAAGGCTATTATATATGTCCAACACCAATAGACTATTCTTATGGTTATATAGATGATGATGGATTTTGGAGATGGCATCAGGCAGAAGAATTAGATCCTTCAACTGTCTGTAATTACAGAATCCTTTGGTGAAAGATGTTTAAGGGAAAATAAGTTTTTATTATATTTATTATAATTATTTATTTTCCCTTTTTAATATAGAAATATTTATTAATTGTAAATTAAAAAATAAGCTAACACTTTATATGTTAGCTTTTTAGTATTAAACATCGTATTCAATTTGTCGTCAGTTCTGTCGCCAAGATAAATTCCAGTATTTTCAATGATTTCAGAGATTTTATTTTAGTTTGACAACAATTTGGCAATAGTTTACTAATTTTTTACTGTTTTTTTATTTTTAGAAACTCTGTAACCCTTGATATTATGCATTTTTACCGCAGCAATTCTTATATTTTTTACCTGAACCGCATGGACATGGGTCATTTCTACCAACTTTTGGTCCTTCATTTACAACTGTTTTATTTTCATTTACATTTATAGCTTTTCCACCATCTACACTATTGATTGCTTCTAAAGCTGCACCTGTAATTTTAGCTGTTTCTTGTCTTCTTACTTCTCCTTGTTTTCTTATGTTCATAAGAATTTTAACTACATCTACTTTAATATTTGCAGTCATTTCTTCGAACA
>CALXXG010000141.1 GCA_944392625.1 uncultured Rickettsiales bacterium | reverse complement strand
TAAAAGCTCCTATTATGTCTGTTGCATAATGTACTCCTAAATATATTCTGCTTATTCCTATAAGAAGTATTAATAATGTTAGTAATAAAGTTATAAGTCTTCTTACATTTTTATTTTGTATTTTTTTTAACTATATTTAAAAATTCTGTTTCACTAATTATCATATTTAACATTATTTATCATCAAAATCATCATCTTGAGAATCAGAATCAATACTATCGCCATTAATGTCGTCGTAGTAGTCATCATCTTCATCATCTATTGAATCATCATCAGTTAAATCTTCATCTTCTAAACCATCATTTATATTTTCATCAATTGATATATTTGAAGAATCAGAATCTTTTTTAGAATCATAAATTGAGCTTTCGTCAAAATTTTTGAATAAAGCTTGGTTCTTAATGCTATTTTGTAATTCTTCTCTTATTTGTTGAATATCAAGCAAGTTTGCTGCTATTTCTCTTAAGGCTATAACTGTATTTTTTTCAACCTTATCAGAAACATATAATTTTGGTGAACCATTCATTAATTGTTTAGCCCTATAACTAGCAATTAATGATAATTCAAATCTATTTGGTACTACTTTTAGACAATCCTCAACTGTAACTGCTGCCATTTTCCTTGAATTTTATTAATAACATATTTGTTCATAGTAATAATATTAATAATATTTATTATTTCAAGCTTTTTTTGAAAATATTTATAATGTCTTTGTTTGTATATTATATAGTTGGAATTATTTTATAAAGTTTTTTTGAAAAACCTATTGTAATTTTTTAAAACTATAACTATATAGTAATCATGAGGTTTTTATTAATTTTTAAAAGGGGAAATTATGGGAAAAATTATAGGTATTGACCTTGGTACTACAAACTCTTGTGTTGCAGTAATGGAAGGTAAAAATACGAAAGTTATTGAAAACTCAGAAGGCAGAAGAACAACTCCTTCTATTGTTGGTTTCCTAAAGGATGGCGAAAGAATCGTTGGAGAACCAGCAAAAAGACAACAGGTAACAAACGCTGAAAATACAATTTATTCTGTAAAAAGATTAATTGGTAGAAGATATACTGATCCTGAAGTTGTTAAGGATAGAGAAAGAGTTCCGTTTAAAATTATTGAGGCCGCAAATGGTGATGCTTGGGTAGAAGCTCAAAATGAAAAATATTCTCCATCTCAAGTATCTGCTTTTATTTTGCAAAAAATGAAAGAAACGGCAGAAGCTTATTTGGGTGAAAAGGTTACAGAAGCTGTTATTACTGTTCCTGCATACTTTAATGACGCCCAAAGACAGGCTACAAAAGACGCTGGTAAAATAGCTGGTCTTGATGTTAAAAGAATAGTCAACGAACCAACAGCTGCTGCATTAGCCTATGGTCTTGACAAAGAAGGAAATAAAAAGATTGTAGTTTACGATTTAGGTGGTGGTACATTTGATGTATCAATTCTTGAAATTGGCGACGGCGTATTTGAAGTTAAAGCTACAAATGGCGATACTTTCTTGGGTGGTGAAGATTTTGATGCTAGAATTCAAAAATGGATGATTGACGAGTTCAAGGCACAAACTGGAATTGATCTTTCTAATGATAAATTGGCCATTCAAAGATTGAAGGAAGCTGCTGAAAATGCTAAAAAAGAGTTATCATCAACAATGGAAACTGAAATCAACTTGCCATATATCACAGCTGACGCAAGTGGTCCTAAACACTTGAATATGAAACTTACTAGAGCTAAGTTAGAACAATTGACTGATGATTTAATTCAAAGAAGTATTGAACCATGCAAAAAAGCTATGGCTGATGCTGGTTTAAAGAATAGCGACATTGATGAAGTTGTGCTAGTTGGTGGTATGACTAGAATGCCTAAAGTGCAGGAAACTGTTAAAAATTTCTTTGGAAAAGAACCTCATAAAGGTGTAAACCCTGATGAAGTTGTAGCTGTTGGTGCTGCAATTCAAGGTGGTGTTTTAAAAGGCGATGTTACAGACGTATTATTGCTTGATGTTACACCATTGTCTTTAGGTATTGAAACTATGGGCGGCGTATTTACTAGATTGATTGATAGAAATACGACAATCCCTACAAAAAAGAGTCAAATATTCTCTACAGCTGAAGATAATCAAAGTGCTGTTACAATCAAAGTATATCAAGGTGAAAGAGATATAGCTGTTTACAATAAATTATTAGGCGTATTTAATCTTGATGGCATTCCACCTGCACCTAGAGGCATGCCACAAATTGAAGTTACATTTGATATTGATGCTAATGGTGTTGTTAATGTATCTGCAAGAGATGTTGGAACTGGAAAAGAACAAAGAATTACAATTCAATCTTCTGGCGGTCTAACTGAAGCCGAAATTGAAAAAATGATGAAAGATGCAGAAGCCAATGCTAAAGCTGATAAAGCTAAGAAAGAAATGGCTGATGCTAAGAACCAAGCTGATACTTTAATCTATTCTACAGAAAAATCATTAAAAGAATACGGCGACAAAGTTAGTGAAGATGAAAGAAAGAAGATTCAAGAAAATATTGATGCTTTAAAGAAAGCTAATGAAGGTGAAAATCTTGATGCCATAAAGAAAGGCATTGAAGAATTGACTAATGCATCAATGAAGCTTGGTGAAGCTATTTACAAACAGTAGCAGGCTCAAGGTCAGGCTGGTGCCAATGCTGGTGCTGGTGCAGGATTTAATCCTCAAGACTTTGCAAACGGCGGTGCTGGCCAAGAAACTAATGGCGGATATACATCAAACGGTCAACAGGCTGGCGGTGCTGAAGGTTCAAGAAATGGTGATGACGATGTAGTTGACGCTGATTATACTGAAAAGAAATAGTATATAAAAATCTATATAATTCTTTCCGTCAATATATATGTGTATATTGACGGATATTTTATATAATAAAAGTTAATTATTTAAAAATTGTTGATTTTTTATTAAAAATTCACTATTTTTAATAAAAATAAAAGCATGCTAATATGGTTAAAGTTGTTATAAAAGTAAATTCTGAAGATATTGGAAATAGAATTGATAAGATTATTTCAAACTTTTATAAAATAAAAAGTTTAAATATAACTCGTGGACAAATACAAAAATTTATAAAGGATGGGCTGTTGGAAAAAAATGGAGAACTTTTTTTTGATAATTCGTATTTAGCAAAAATAAATGACTGTTTTTCTATAGATATTCCAAATATTGAGGATAAAGAATTAAAATCAGCTGACATACCGCTAAACATAGTTTATGAAGATAATGATTTAATTGTAGTTAACAAACAGGCAGGGTTGACAACTCATCCAGGTGCTGGAAATGATGATAATACACTAGCCAATGCTTTATTAAAAATTTATGGCAATAGTTTATCTAAAATTGGTGGAGAATTTAGGCCTGGAATTGTTCACAGGCTAGATAAAGATACAAGTGGATTAATGGTGGTTGCAAAGAATGATAATGCCCATTTAAAACTTTCTGAACAGTTACAGTCTAGAGAACTAAAAAGAAATTATGTTGCTTTTTTGTGGGGTGCTCTAACTCCAAAAGTTGGTGTTATAGAAGGCTATATGGATAAAAGCAAAACTAATCGTCTAAAAATGGAAATGGTTGAGGATGAAAATGCTAGATATTCTCTAACTAACTATAAAACTTTACAAACATTTGCCAATAATTCATTATCATTTGTTGAATTTAAGCTTGATACAGGCAGGACACATCAAATAAGAGTACATTGCGCCTATAAACATTGTCCATTAGTTGGCGATCATTTATATGGCGGAACCTCTAGACATATGAAAAAAGACTATTCAATAAAGGAATTAGTAGATAATTTTCCACGACAGGCATTGCATTCTTATAGAATAAATTTTCGTCAACCAACAACTAATAAATTACTTAAATTTGAAGTACCTTTACCAAATGATATGGAAAAGCTTTCTAAAGAATTAGAACAGTTCAAAGATAAATAATTAATATTGTTTTTTATAACTGTTTATATTTTTTAAAAAGTCGTTATTTTTAGTTATTATTATTTTTGTATTTTCATTTTTTAATGAATTTTTATAGGCTTGCATTGTTCTATAAAATTCAAAAAAATCTGGATCTTTAGAATAGGATTTTGCATATATTCTATTGGCAGAAGCATCACCTTCACCCATTATTTTTTGCGCTTTCTTTTTAGCTTCTGAGATTATAATTATTCTTTCTTTATCGGCATTTGCACGAATTTTTTGTGCCATTTCATCTCCCTCTGCGCGAATTTCCTTAGCTTCTCTTTCTCTGTCAGTTTGCATTCTTTTGTAGATTGCGGCACTATTTGCTTCTGGCAGATCGCTTTTTGTTATTCTAACGTCAATAATTTCTACACCAAATTTACTTGCTTTATTGTCAACTACATCCTGAATTTTTTCCATAACAGAACTACGTTTATCTGATAATAAATCATTCAAAGGAATTTCGCCTATAACTTGCCTTAAGCTTGAATCTAAGATTGTTGAAAATTTATTTTTAAATCCATTTTCATTATTAACTGTTGTATAATACAATACAGGATCAACTATTTTATATTTTACAAAAGCATTAATTATTAATCTTTTTTGATCAGAAGCTATAACTTCTTTGTCACCAGTATTTATCTCTTGTAATCTTATATCAAATTTTAATACATTTTGTATAAGTGGAAATTTTACATTTAAACCAGGATTTTTAATAACTCTTACAGGTTCTCCAAACTGAAATATAACAGCTTGTTCAGTTTGCTCTACAATAAAAAATATATTAAAAGCAAAAATTACCGCAATTAATATGGCAAATAACAAAATTGTTGGATGCTTTTTATTCATTTTCTTTACTCGTGCTATTATTGGTTGAATTTATATTTTTAATTTGTTTTTCAAGCTTTTCAGCTTTTCTTTTGTTTTTTATATTTTCAAAAAATTTTATCATTAGTGAATAGCTTGTGGCCGCAATACCAAATAAAAATCCAATACAAAATGAAAATATTATTAACAAAAATACTCTTATTTCCAATACAAAATTAAATGGAAAAAAATCAAAATTAACCTTTATTATTTCGCTATTTACTATAGAAAAAAATATTATGAATAGTATTACAATAAAAATTAAAAGTGTTTTTAAAACTTCAAAAAATTTTTTCATATTTTTTATTTTTTAACCACTTATATAGAGAATATCAAACCTATTTTTAAAATCAAGAAATATATATTTATAATTTTTACTATAATATTACAAAAAATATTTGATTATAAAAAAGTTTTTTATAATATTTTTAAGAGGTAAGAAAAAAGAATTTAAATGAATATTGTTTTTATATCTGATAATAACTATGCTTTTCCAACAAAAGTTGTGATAAAGTCACTGATTGCTAATAAAGACAAAACAACTAAATATAGCGTTAATGTTATAGCTATAGAATTTACTAAAAGTAATATAGAATTAATTAAAAATTTAGAAACTGAAGATGTAAAAATTAATATAATTGAAAGATCTAATGAATATAAAAATATTGGAGAGGAACATTTATATGTTTCTAAAGCTGCTCTATTCAAATTTCAATTACCAAATATCTTCAATAATCTTGACAAAATCTTATATTTGGATGTTGATATGATAATTAAAAAAGATTTAAAAGATATTTACAATATTGATTTAAAAGACAATTATGCTGCCGTAGTAAAGGATTATCAGGCAGAATCAATTTTAAAAAGTCATAAAAAAATAAAACATAAAAATTATTTTAATTCTGGAATGATGTTTTTAAACCTAAAGAAAATGAGAGAAAATAATATACCAGATAAATTATTAGAAATAAAAAAAGTTTGTGATTGCTCATTTATGGATCAGGATGCTCTAAATATTGCTTTTGAAGAAAAAGTCGTTTATTTGCCATTAAAATATAATTTAATGATATCAAATTTAGGCTTTGATAAAGATGGTATAGCAAAGTTTTACAATATAACAAAAGATGATTTAGAAGAAACTTTTAATAATCCATTAATAATTCATCTAACAAACCGTAAAAAACCATGGAATGATATAACTGCCGCAAAATCTGATGAATTTTGGAAATATGCTGATAATATAGATATTATAAGATTTATACAAAAACAAAAAAGTATTAAATTTAAAACAAAAATATTTTTGAAAAAGTTGCGTAGAATTTTGATTCATACATTGTGTGTTTTTATACCAATTAAATCATTAAGGAAAAAAATTAGAAATAAATATATAGGTTAAAAATGAATAAAATATTATGTAATTTAATTTGCTGTTTTATACCTAAAAAAGAGTATAGAACAAAATTTAGAAATAAATATTTGAATAAATTTCAAAATATAAATAATAATATTTGCAAATTTAAAGGAATTGGACAAACTGAAATAGCTTATATCCATGAATGTTATTGGGCTAATGTTTTTAGAGATACTATACAAAATAGTGAATGGTTGTCAAATAAGTCTTTTTCACCTGGTAGAGCAGCTTTAAGTTATGTTTCTTTGTATGTATTATATAGAATACTAAATGATATTAAACCATTAAATATATTAGAGTGTGGTTTAGGACAATCTTCAAGAATGACTATTCAGTATGCTGATTTTTATAAGAAAGATTTAATCATTTTTGAAGACAATAAAGAATGGTTAGAATTTTTTAGTTTGCAATTTCCAACAGCAGGTCAGTATACAAAAATATATGAATTAGATTATATAAATATTGATCCTATTGAAAAATCTAGAGTTTATAAAGGTTTTGAAACTGATATAAAAGATAAAATATTTGATTTAATTATTGTTGATGGTCCTGTTGGCTCAAAAAGATATTCAAGATCGCAATTACTAAGTTTTTTAAATTATATAGATCCAAACAATTTTATAATTTTATTAGATGACTATAACAGATCAGGAGAACAAGATACAATGAACATGGCTCAACAAATATTAACTTCAAAAAATATTAAATTTATTGTTGGTTCATATTCAAGTGATAAAAGTATTGCTGTATTGTGTTCAGCTAATTATAAATTTGTGTTGAGTTTGTGAGGGTAAAATATTACATAATAAAAAAAGCTATTTTTTAAAACCTATAAAATTTTTGTCCCATGTACCTCATTTACATTTAATGCTGCGGCTATTTTTTTATAGTTATCTTTATTTACTCCTCCACCTGGTAAAATTATAACTCTTCCATTTGAATAATTTATATATTTTTGTAGAGTGCTTAAATTTTCAATTATATTATTTGAGGTTGAATTTCCATGAGTTAATATTCTTTTTATTCCATGGTTGTATAACCAATCAATAGATTTTAGTTTATCCTCTTCTTTTATATTGTCAAAAGCCATGTGAAATGTAATATCTAAACCTTTGCTGGCTTCTATTAATTTTATATTATTTTTTTCGTCAAGAGTGTTATCATTGTTTAAGCACCCAAAAACAACTCCATCCGTACCTAATTCTTTTAGGATTTTTATGTCATAAAGCATGGATGAAATTTCATTATCATCATATACGAAATCACCGCCTCTTGGGCGTATCATTGACATAACTTTTATGCCATTAACATGACATCTTTCTATAACATTCTTTGCAACTCCATAGCTTACAGTTGTTCCTCCAACGGCTAAATTGTCACATAATTCAATTCTTTGTGCTTTTTTACCAATTAATTCATCTATTCTTGTTCCGTTTTCAATACAAACTTCTAATATCATATTAATATTTATTGTTGAATAAAATGTTCGTAACAACGCGGCTCATATTTTACTTCGTTAGATTCTATTTGAACAGATTTTTTGCTATCACCTCTCACAATTTTTGTAAACTTTGCTGGTTTTTCGCATTTAGAACATTTTGCTGTTAATTTTATTTCTTTATCGCATATATTTTTTAATATTGTATAATTTTGCCATTCAGCTCCACTGGCTAATAAATCTAAACCAGCCATAACGATTGTTTTTTTCTGCTTTTTTAATTCATTTACTGCATCAACCAATAGTTCAACTGGACCTAAAAATTGAAATTCATCAACAATTATAATATCTGCATTTGAATTTGTAATTTCCAATGGGTTTGATATTTTTTTACAATGAATGCTTTTATCTTTGTAATCTCTAGAAATAATATCCTGTGTCCTTGTATCAATATTTGGACTAAAAGCTTCAATGTTTTTATTTTGATAAAATAAATCTATTAAAGTTTTGCTTTTACCCGCAAACATTGGGCCTGTTATTAAAATAAATTCACTATCTTTAAATATAATATTTTTATTTTCCATTACTATAACTAATTTTACAATTTATTAAAATTCTAACATTTGATTTTTTTAAAAACAATAACTTATATTTTAATGACAGTCAAGATTGAATGCCATTAATATGGTTATTTTTTCTTTTTATCCCTTTCCTTCATCTGATCCCATAATGGACTCATGTTTCTTAAATATTCAACTTCTTCTTTTAATCTTTTTGCATAATATTTGACTTCATCTTTTGTTGTAAATCGTCCAAAGCCAATTCTTAGGGATGAATGGGCTAATTCTGGATCTCCGCCTAATGCTT
>CALXXG010000140.1 GCA_944392625.1 uncultured Rickettsiales bacterium | reverse complement strand
AAAACTATGATTGCACACTACAATTATGTGGTGGCGACCAATGGGGAAATGTTGTTGCAGGAGTTGAATTGGTTAGAAAATTACAGTTTGTAAAGGGCGATGTTGAAAAAGGCAAAAGGACAGAAGTTTTAGGTTTTTCAACTCCACTATTGCTTGACGCAAATGGTAAAAAAGTTGGAAAATCAGAAGGCAATGCTATATGGATTAATGAAGATCTATTAAGTCCATACGAGTATTTTCAATATTTTAGAAATGTAAATGACAGAGATGTAATAAGATTTTTGAAAGTATATACAGATCTGCCGACTGAAGAAATTAGCAAATTAGCGGCACAGAACATAAACAACATAAATAATCTAAAAAAAATACTAGCCTTTGAAGCTACAAAATTATGCCATGGAGAAGAAAATGCTAAAAAAGCTATGGAGCAAGCTGAAAGTATTTTTGAAAATAATTCAATTGACAATTTGCCAAAACTTGAATACAAAATACAAAATGATGAAAAATCAATTTTTCAACTTTTAAAAAATTTAGAACTAGCGCCATCCGGTGGTGAAGCAAAAAAATTAATTAGAGGCGGAGGTGTAAGGATTAACGATGAAAAGGTTGAAAATGAAAATCTTGACATATCTCAAATGAAAGAATTTAAATTATCAGTTGGCAAGAAAAAACATTTTTTAATTTCAATAAAATCCTAAAATATAAACACTAACCCACCAGTTTAGCTGGTGGTTATTCTTTAACTAATTGCTTTTGTGGGTAAGACTATACTAGCCTGTAAGTTATTAAACTTTGATATAAACATTACACTTTTTTTCCTTTTAGTCAGAAACACGACATCTAGTCTTGTTTTCCCTCCTTTTATTTGACAACTCATGCCCGCAGTTTGCAAAATGAAATGGAGTATTTTTACAAGAATAAGCCATACAATAATAAGAACAAACAACATAATAATAAAAAGGAATAGTAAAAACAAATGGAATGCGAAAACAAGGCGGGCAGGATGCAGGCGACTTGTGAAGCAAGACATCTACAATCACAAGATTGTCATACCACCGCAGTTTGCTGTAGCGAAGCGAAGGACTACGTCGTATTGTTTTATTGCTAAAGCTAAAGTGGATAATAAGTATAGTGGTGGTTTTAGAAAATAAAAAATATCAGACTAAGGTTTGGTACTTTTTATATTTAAAAACCAATATTTATAACAATTATCATTTTTTTTATATTTTATAAATTTGACAACTTAATAAAATCCTCAACTTTTAATTCTTCAGCCCTTTTATTTACATCAACCATATCAAAAACTTCATCAGAAATTATTTTTTTTGATATTAAATTTTCAATAGCCTTTTTTATTTTTTTCCTTCTATTTCCAAATAATTCCTGAGTAATTTTTGACAATTTATCAATATCAATATTAGGCATATTTGTCTTTGGAACAATGCTAACAACAGAAGACATAACTTTAGGCGGCGGAATAAAACAAGATGGTTTTACATCAAAAGCTTTTTTTACGCCGCATAAAGCTTGCGCTATTATACTTAATCTTCCATAATCTTTAGTTCCTGGAATAGCTATAATCCTATCCACAACCTCCTTTTGCAATAGCAAAGTAAATCCTTCAAACAGTTCAATTTTATTAAACCATTTTATAAGCAAAGTTGTTCCAATATTATAAGGTAAATTAGCAATAACGTTTATTTTTCCATCAAAATATTGGCCTTCCTCAATTTTTAACGCGTCATTATTAATAACATCAAAATTATTATAGTTAGAAAATTCAACTTTTAATATTTTTTCCAACTCTTCATCTATTTCAACAGAAAGCAACTTTTTAGGATTTTTCTTTAAAATTGAGTAGGTTAAACCACCAGGCCCAGGACCAATTTCCAGAATATTTTTGCCGTTAATATTTCCTGCAACGGATACTATTTTATCTAATAAAAACTCATCTACTAAGAAGTTTTGTCCAAATTTTTTCTTAGTAGATAAGTTGTATTTTTTTATTATATCTAATGTTCTATTCACCTTAACTTTTGTTATTAATTATTAGAAGATCCATTAGATTGTTTTACTGATTTTATTTTGTCACCACCAGATTTATTGGAATCACTCTTATTTTCAAGTTTGCCAGCCCTATTATCTAAAGCCTGCTGGCTTTGTTCCCTGTTGGCCTTAGCGTTCTTAATACCACCAACTACATCCTTGCCAGTTTTTATAATTCCATTACCAGTCTTTCTTATTAAACCGGCAGCAGCTCTTCTAGCAACTCCAACACCACCGGCCACTTTTCCAAGAGTTTCAGTAACGCTCATATTTTTACCAGTTAATGCTACAGCGCCATTTGTCAATTGTCTCGCAACCTCAGGCATTTTCTTTAAAAATTCCATTAAAACGTATATAATTAAACAGAATTTAAACATAGCAAAAAGTGTTCCTTTAAAATCTTGAGTTATTGAATTAATAACATTTACTATAGGACCCAAACCCAAAAATTTATATACTTTTTCACCCATCAAAGGTTTAGTTCCTCTTTGTGTATTAACTGCAAATAAACACATAATACTATCAGTAGCCCCCTCACAAAGTAGTTCAGGAAGCCTACCAGTTGTTGGATCGTGATTTATATATTTAGCGCTTCCAAGAGCTAATGTATCTAAATTTCCAACTAGGAATCCAGCAAATATAATAACAAATACAAACTGCAAACAGAAGCTTAATAATGCGTCCAACCAGTTAGTAAATATTTTTGAATACTTTTTGAATAACAGCATTGGGAAAATTATAGGACTAACATATATTAATAAATTTATTGCTATTGTACTCATTAAGAATATATACAATACATCCAAAACAATAGCCAATAAAATAATAAATATTACAATTCCACATAAAACCGTTATCAAAGCTAATGGACTCCATATTAAAGACAATAAAAGCATATGCAATATACCAGGCAAATCTGCCCGTGGTCCATAGCTAAAGTAATTTGCTAGTTTACAATCAAGACTATCAAATATTGCCAAATATTCTTTACCAGCCGGGTATTTTGAATCACCAAAATAGCATCCATCATAAGTTTCACTAAATTCATATACAGCTTCACCCCTTTGTTCATCCTGTTCATAGGCACAATTTGAATATATATTACATACATCACTTATTGTTCCATTATTTGTTTGTTTAGTACAAATTACAGCATTATCAATAGGTAAAGAATGTTCACTGTCAAGTGCTACATTAGGAGCATTTGCATCTATTTCCATAACAGGAAAACCATTTTCATCAAATTCTCTTTCTTTAACATTATTAAAGAAACTTGCAGGATCTTTAATTTGTTCCCTAGTACTATTTCCCATTTGACAAATTCTACTAGTTTCAGGCTGTCTATTAAGAGTATAACAAATTCTAGCTTTTCCATTACCAGTAGCCTCATTTGATCCAGTTACGCCACTAGTTTCTGTTAAAATCGTCTTATTAACATATCCGCCACCACCACCGCCAGAATTTCCCGATGATCCGCTAGCACCGCCACCATATCCTGCACCACCACCTCCAGTACCGCTACTAGAATCTGTTGTATAAACTATATGAAACTCAATCGTGGCATACCCATTGCCATCATTTAAACCGTTTACCATAGAAGTGTTAGTTAAAATGCTAGTGTTAACATAGCCGCTTCCACCGCCGCCGCCAGCAGAACTAGCACTTCCAGCACCTTTTCCACCAGCACCTCCATAATATCCGCCACCACCACCGCCACCTTGTCCTTCTTTTTTATAGCTTTGCCCATCACATCCATCACCTTGTTCGGTTCCACATGAAGGGTTATCAAATGTGCATTGCCCTTTTGACGTGTTACTTCCACCAGGAGTAGCTTTTCCACCATCTCCATTGCCTCCGATAATTCCACCACCAGTGCCACCGGCTCCACCTCTTGAAGCACCGCCACCACCACCAGCAATCATTATTTTATTACCATTTACAATTACACAAGAACATCCCCCACCAGCAGCTCCAATATAATTATTATTATTATGCCCTCCATCACCACCTTTACATCCACACTGTGATGCACTACCTCCAGTGGTTAATGATGTTCCATTTGTACTTTCACCAACACTACCAGTACCAATAGAAATTGTTTTAATATCACTTGTTATAGCAAGAGTAGCAGTAACCTTACCTCCTTTCCCACCATTATACTTATATTTGCTACCATTGTATTTACCACCAGCAGCTCCATATATTGTAATAACTGCACTAACAGCATTATCCGGAACAGTTATATTTTGAAGTGAACTGCTATATCCTATATTAACAGTCTTTGTAGTTTCAATAGTCTTTCCATCATTGGATATAGTTCCAGATTCTGTATTAAAATAAAAATCGCCACCATTAACAGATCCTCCCTTTCCATATTTAGAATCCGCCGTATTGCAGCTTTCTGATGAACCACCGCCAATACCATTTGCACCTCCAGCTCCAGCGCATGTACTATTTTCAGATCCAGAACCACCTGAATTAGAACCACCGCCGCCAGCACCGCCGTTAAAATCAATAAATTCACTTCCACCGCCACCACCGCCAGCTACAATCAACAATGTATTGTCAGCAGATAGAATCTCAGTTCTGCCTCCCCCGCCGCCACCGGCTTCATTTCCTTTACCGCCGCCATTGTATCCAGCTACGCCAGAAGAACCTCCGGCTCCGCCAACTATAATCTTTAGCACGTCATTTTGCTGCACGGCTAATTTACCAGTAGAATATCCTCCTAAGCCTCCAGTAGAATATTTTCCATTTCCACCTTGCGCACCCCAAACCTCTAATGTTACGTTGTCAACATATTCTGGAACAGTAAATGTTTGTTCTGAACCGGTATAATTAAAATCTTCACATCTGTTTAAATCCTCTACTATAGTAGCGCATTCAGTTAATTGATTATCACAGTATCCACTAAATGATAAGCTTCTATAATCTTTATAGCC
>CALXXG010000139.1 GCA_944392625.1 uncultured Rickettsiales bacterium | reverse complement strand
GAGTATATAATATTTTTTACCATTAAAAACAATACTTGGATTAAAAGCTGCTTTTACTTCCCAGCTGTTCTTTTTATTTGGCTCTAAAATTGGATTTTTTTCATATCTATTAAGCTTTACCATTGTTGTCCTTTATTTGTTGAATAAAATTCTTTAAATTACAACTAGCGACACAAACAACAGTATCAGCACCTCCATAATAAAGGATAATATCATCACCTTTTATAGTGGATCCACAAGTATAAACTATGCCGCCTTTAAAACCCTCATTTTCATATTTTTTATCTGGCTCTATTATTGGAAAACTTGATTTATATAAAATTTTTGTTGGATCTTTATAATCAAGTATCATAGCTCCAATTTTATATTTAGCAGGTTCTTTTTCTTTTTTTGCGTGATAAAAAACAAGCCATCCCTCATCTATTCTTAATGGAGTAGGGCCAACTCCTCTAATTACAGTGTCCCATACACCTTTATTTTTAACTTGTTTATAAAAACTTTTTATATTAGGATTATTTTTAAAATCTAGATTATCTAAATATTCAATCTGAATATTCGGTGTTATACTATGCAAAATAGCATATTTTCCATTAATTTTTTCTGGAAATATTACCCAATTTTTATTTGCTTGGTTTTGAGGAGAAACTAAAACTGGTTTTTTCCATTTATCCCATTTTCTAGCTAAAAAGTCAGAAACTTTTATTGATGTCATGGCAACACATGGTGGATTTACACCATTAAAAGCTGTATAAATCATATAAAGTACATCATCAATTTTTGCAACTCTAGGATCTTCACAACCGCCCCAGGCATCATATCTTGGGCCGGAATTATATGGAAATATTGGTTGAGAAATATTTGTAACTCTTAATTCAAAACTACCCGTTGGTTTATATATTGGATATGGCAATCTTTCATCAATACGAATACCGTCTTTACTTATAGCGTACCCTATAACAGACCCACCATCATCACCAACAGCCCTATACAGTATATGGACAGTCCCATCTATATCTACTATAGCAGGATTAAATGTACCACACGATTCCCAACTATTTGAATTTGGTGTTATAATTGGATTAGAATCAGATTTTTTAATAATACACTTTGGCGTTATAATTGGTTTTTCTTTAACTTTTTCTCTATTTTTTCCCAAAATATAATCTATAGAAAAAACTTCTTTTTCAGATTTTCCTTTTATATTAAATAAAAATTCCAATTCTCCATCGTTCATTGTAATCTTTAACTTAGTCAAAGGCACTTCACTTATTAAAATAGGATTTGCTGTTCTATAAATTAATTCATTAGTTTTTTTATCAAAAAGTGCAGCACCTAAACAAAATGGTGATTTAGTACAATAAATTACTAAAACACCATTATCAATTAAAAAATTATCTATAATTTTTACTTCGCTAGAATCAAAATAATCTTTTCTGGATTTCAATCTGTAAAGAGGTTTTTCCTTCTTGACTTTTAAATTAGTTTTTTTAGTAGTTTCTAATTTCATGACAAAACCTAAAATTATCATTATAATTTATTTTTAAATTAATAATTTTTAGTTGTCAATGATTTTAAATTATATATGACTAAATAAAACTATTATTATAGATATTTTTAAAATAAATTATTAAAACTATAATTTTTATTAATAATATAAAATTATAATAATATAAAAGTTTACTATAAAATTTATCAATATTATATTATATTTTGTAACATTTAAAATGGTCTATTTATTTTATCAATTCCTTTTATAATAATATTTTTTTAAATTATTATATAGCAAGTTATTAATATAATTATCTAAGTTTTTTTTAGGTTTGACAACAAAGTGAAAATTTAATAATATATTCTTTAACTTTTTTAAAAGCAACATATATTAATAATCCATTAGTTTAAGTGATAATTTTTTCATTTTTTTAAAAGAGCTTTGTCAGTAAAGGATTTTATATTTTTAAAGTTACCATTCAACCTAGTAGGTATGAATAAATAACCCATCAAAAATTACTTGATGGGTTATAATTAGTAAACTACATAAAGTCATCCATGCCATAGCCACCGCCCATACCAGCAGGCATAGAGCCACCAGCATTGCCACAGTTGCATTTATCATTTGCAGGTTTATCTGTAATTACGCATTCGCTTGTAATTAATAAACCAGAAATTGAACTTGCTCCTTCAAGAGCAATTCTTGTAACTTTTGCAGGATCAACAATACCGAAATTAATCATATCACCATATTGTTCTTTTTGAGCATCAAAACCATAATTAGGATTATCATTATCCATGATTTTGTTAGCTATTACAGCACCGTCCAAACCAGCATTCTCAGCTATTTGTTTTGCAGGAGCTTGCAAAGCTTTATAAACTATTTGAATACCAGCTTTTTGTGCTTCATTTTCGGCATCCAATTTTAACAAAGCTTTTGACGCATGAACTAATGTTGCACCACCACCAGCAACTATACCTTCTTCAATAGCAGCCCTTGTAGCAGATAAAGCGTCCTCAACTCTATCTTTCTTTTCTTTAACTTCCATTTCTGTAGCACCGCCAACCTTAAGTATAGCAACACCGCCAGATAACTTAGCCAATCTTTCTTGAAGTTTTTCTTTATCATATTCTGATGAAGTAGCTTCAATTTCATTTTTAATTTGTGAGCATCTAGCTTTTACAGCTTCTCCTTCGCCAGCACCATCAATTATTGTAGTATCGTCTTTTGTGATAACAATTTTTTTAGCTCTTCCAAGTTGAGGTAATTCAACATTTTCAAGTTTTTGTCCTAAATCCTCAGAGATTACTTGTCCAGCGGTTAGAACAGCTATATCTTCAAGCATAGCTTTTCTTCTATCACCAAAACCAGG
>CALXXG010000138.1 GCA_944392625.1 uncultured Rickettsiales bacterium | reverse complement strand
TTGGTTCTGAAATGAAGGTCTTATCATTTTATTTATGAAACAAAGATAAGATAAAACATATGAGGTAATATATTGGTGTTGTTGTCATAGAGCTATGCAGGTATTCCAAGAGAATTTTTATCAAGATATTTCTTGATAAAAAATGAGTACCAATTCTCACGCCAAAAATTGGAGTTTTGTTAAATTTCTATAAAAATTAACTTAGTGAGGAAAACACGAATAAAACATTTTATAATACTTTTTTCGTCCAATAAAAGTATTCGTTGGTGGTTCTCATTAACACTACGTTAAGGTGTTAAATATATAGCTAATAAACTATTTTATAGGCCCTTAGCTCAACTGGTTAGAGCAGACCGCTCATAACGGTAAGGTTTATCGGTTCAACTCCGGTAGGGCCTACATTTTCAATAGGTTAGATAATTTATCTAACCTATTTTTTTTTATTAAAAATAACTTGATTAATTTATTAAAAACATATATAATATATTTGTTTTAAGATAGTGAAATTGCGCATTAAGTAGTTATCTTAAAAAAGAGGTTAAATTGATAACAGTGACTCGTTTGATAGGATCCTCTATACGATGTGAAAGAACATTGACGATAGAATAGACATCCCTATTTGTAGCTCACGACTATTTGATAGGTTAAATAAAAAATAGAGAACGGGCCCAGTTTGGCTACTAAAACATGCAATTGGGATGCTCGCTAACCGAGCGACAAAGTAGAGTTAGAGTGTGGTTGCAATATCAAATTAGAAGCTCTAGTCAAGTTAAAAATTATATTGATATTGCAACCTACTTCATAAAGAAGAGTTTTACGCCATTAGGTCGGGGAAGTAAGATAATACGGTTGATCGCGTAGAAAATTTGTGTTATCGCATGATAGCAACCTAACGTTCCAACATAAGTTCTCGAGATATGAGTGGAGTTAACGTAAATTCCCTGTAATTTCCAGTCATTAACATACCTCCAAATAAAAGAAAGAAAAATTTTTATTCTTTCTTTTATTTTTTTAGTTGATTATATTAAAAATTTATTATATAATATATTTATAATAAATGATATAAGGAGGAAACAATGATTAAACGAATTAAACCCGGCCAAATTTATTTTCATAAAGATATTAAAATGAAGTTAGTTATAACACGCATGGCAGGTTTTGGAGATAAATGTGATTGGATTACCAAAGATGGAATGGTAATTCAAGCAGATGAATATGATAATATTTTGAAAAAATGTAAATTGATTGCAGAATATCCAACTTGGTTAGAAGCTGTTAATAGTCCCGAATTTAACGGTGAAAAATAATGCCTAACAAAGGAATTAAATATATAAAACCTGATAACAATTATGATATATGGGATGAAAAACGTAGAGCAAAAAATGGTCAATCAAACCATAAAAAGAAACTCATCAAACAATATAATCGTAAATTGAGAAAATTCTTCAAAAATTTTTCAGGAGAACAATAATGTCTGATAATTTATATCAACTTACTGAAGATCAATTAAAAGAACTTATAAGACAAGAACATTGTGCTTATTATTATGAAACTAAAAAAGAATATGGTGATAGATATTGTTGGCATAGTAACGTATTTGAAGAAATATCAGAAGAAAAATTAGAAGAAAAATTATCTTACTATAAAAAGATAGATAATGATAAAGATAGAAAGTTATTACTGGAAATAAAAGGATTTTTAGATGGTTATTTAAAAAGTTATTATAACCAATTAGGTGGTGATTTAATTATCTCTTGCATGACTAGATTAAAAGAAGTATTGGGAGAAAAATGATGTCTGATTCTAAATATATAGATAAAAATGGAAAACCTATTCAAAGAGGTGATGTTCGTATAAATTCTGAAGGATTTCATTTTATAATTCTAGATGATTTACAAGGTGTTATGCACATACTTGTTGATGATTTAAGAATAGGTAAACTCGAAAGTTGTAAATTAGTTAATACTTCATTAGTAGAGCGTTATCATGGAAGCAAAAAACAAATATTTTTAAAATTTCTTAAAAAATATTAAAAAATAAATTTTATTTTGTATTGATTTTATAATTAAAATTATATATAAATAATATTGTTATAAAGAAATTGTGAATATGTGGGCATATGGCGAAATTGGTAAACGCACAAGACTTAAAATCTTGTGGGAGTAATTCCTTTTCCGGTTCAAGTCCGGATATGCCTACTTTTTACAAATAATTACGTATAATAAAAATGCCACTGTAGCTCAGAAGTAGAGCAGTCGCCTTGTAAGCGAAAGGTCGGGATAGCATAATTCTCCAGTGGCACCAATATTAAATTTTTATTATATAATATTTTTTTCATATAATGTTTGAATTGTTTTATCGTTTACATTATACGTTTGATATACATATTCAAACTCTTTTTGTAAATCCTCTTTATATAATATTTTATAATTCATATCGTTAACAGAATTTGTTTTGATATCTACTAATTCATTATGATATCCTTTTATTTCAACTATAGTATCATTATTGATTATAAAATCAGGAAAATAAAGATGTTTTAAGCCTTTATAAAAATATTCATATTTTTTATCACATTTTTTGATATTAATATTATGATCTAAACAGTATATTAAATAAACAAGTTCATATGATGAATCGCAATGAAAACCTTTATACCAACCTTGTTTAAATCTTTTATTATAACTCCAGACTTTTGTATTTCCTTTTATAAGATTATTGAACATTGATTCTCTTGTTTTCTTTCTAGATTCTTCGCTTCTTGGAGGTCTTGTTTCTTTATTTTGATTTGAACATTTATGACAACAAAATTTTCTTCCTTCTTTTGCTTGCTGATAAGTTAATGGTTTACCACATTGTAAACATAATTTGGGATTTTTATTATACTCAATAATTCTTTTTTCGGCTTTTAAAGTGTTTGGTGGTATTTTATTACTTAATGATAAACTTCTTCTTACTGCAACGCCTAACTTTTTTCTATATTCATCGGTAATAATTCTATTTGGATTTTGTTTACATCTACATTCATGTTGTTTTAATGAATTAAGATTTTTACATTCTTTGTTACAATATTGGCAATATAATATTTGTTCTTTTAAATAATTATTTTTTAACATAAAAAAAATCTCCGTGAAGGGAGATAGTTTGATATAAAAATTTAACTATAAATAATTATAGCAATTAATGATATCGTAACTATCTTAATTGTTAGGAGTTTTGAAAAGTTGGAGCTTTTCAAAACTCTGTTATATAATTATTTATGAAAGTATGAAAAAAATACTTGATTATATATTTAAAAAATTATATAAATAATATCGTTATAAAGAAATTGTGAATACGATATATTAAAAATTTTTGGGAGTATGGCCTAGTGGTTGGGCAGCAAGCTGTTAACTTGCCTTAGGTTGGTTCAATTCCAGCTACTCCCGCCAATTTATAGATAATTACTATTTTTTATTAAAAATTTAAGCCGGCATCGACAAGCGGTTAAGTCACCACACCTTCAATGTGGAGTCACGGGTTCGAATCCCGTTGCTGGTACCAATTGGTTTCGTAG
>CALXXG010000137.1 GCA_944392625.1 uncultured Rickettsiales bacterium | reverse complement strand
TGTTTTACGGTTGAACCGACGCAATTCAATCACACCTGTTGCAATGACAAGCATTGCGGTTAAATTATTATAAATAAAGGATTAATAGTCTTTTATTTACTAAAAATGTCGGACACAGTTAACTTTTTAATAGGATTTATGTCATTTTTTGTCGGACAAATATAAAAATAAATATTGAAAAATAAAGAAAATACTTTAAAATAAAGATGACATTAAAAAACAAAAGTATTGGAACTATTAATGGTGCTAGCTTATTTAAATTAGTCAGCACTGTCTGTTATATTAAATTAAATAAAGTAATTTCTTACAAAAATAGACAAATCTTGTGCAAATTCATTTATATAATGCTCTATTCTTGAAAGTTTGAAAACTAAAATATTTTCTTTGCTTATTGCCCCAGACAAATGTGGCTCTCCTAATTGTTCTTCACTTTTGCCTTCTTTATCTCATAAAGCACCAATATCATTATTTATAGTTTTATTTTCTTTGTTACTATTTCTAAAAAATTTAAACATAATTTTCCTTTATTTTATTAATATAATTACTCTTTAAATGGTATTAGTCCCTCTTTTTCTAAAACGTAAATCAAATTTCTGGAAACTTCTAGGCTTTGTAAGTTCAATATATATTCTTTCTTATCTGTTGGCATAATTAAGTTTTTTTTCTTCAAAGTAGACAATAAATAAGTGGCGTGTCTTGAACTAACTTTTAGCTTGTTTTGAATCAGAGAATTGCTTAAATTAAATAAATTTCCATCCTTTATAATACAATACAAAGTTTTAGTTTCTTCTTCATTGGTTATGCCTAACTCAAATAATCTTTTAAATACAACAAATAAAATTGTGGAAAAATATTTTGCATTTGATAATTTGTAAATCTTTTCCATTTCTTCTTTTAGACCAGTCAAAACATATTCACACCATTGTATTAAATTTTCTTTTTTTCCGCTGTCAGCTAGATCTAAATATTTAAAATATTTCTCTCTGTCTAAACAAAATATAGCCGAAATATTAACCAAATTATTAACATTAAAGCCATATTTTAATAGCATAGCATATGTCAATAATCTTGATGTTCTACCGTTGCCGTTATCAAATGGATGTATCCATACAAACCTATGATGTGCCAAAGCTATTTTTATTAAATCATATTGCGGCGGATCATTCTTATTTATAAAATCAATCAACTCTTGCATGTATTCATGAACCAAAAAAGATTCTGGCGGAGTATGGACGGACTTAGATATTTCTACATTGACTTTCCTATATTCGCCCGGTGTTTTACTTCCTTCTTTCTCTAAATTATCTGTTGTAATTTTGTGTATTTCCGAAATAAACATTCTATTAATAGACACGTCTCTATTGTCGTTTATAAATGCTATTGCATTTTCTATTGATTGAATTTCTTTCAAATTGTCCTCAGCATTGGTTTTGTTCGTAGCCTTACCGGCAATAAAATCACTAATCGTTGTCCTGTTTCCCTCTATTCTAGCCGAATAAACACTTTCCAAAATATAAAATAATCCTTTTATTTGTTCAAAATAAATATTATTAACATCTATTAAACTATTTTTTCTTAAATGTTCCAAATCCAATATTAAACTCATTAAATTACTATTAAATTCTGGTGTTATAAGTTCTAATTTATAATCTTTAAACATTCTACAAAATTCCTTTTTAGTTTCTACACATAATATATAATTAAATATTAATATTACAATATTTAATTATCAATTATTATTTTTTAATTTCTACAAAAATGACTACAAAATATATTATTTCGATTAAGCATATCTTTTGCAGATAGAAAAAGTGAAATAATTAATAGTCTGCCTTTTAAATAGTTTATTCGTTTGTTATTTGTTAAATTTACTAAATCTCTGTTCTTTACTTTTTTTCTAGTTCTTCCAATTTTTTTACAATTTCTTCCAATATTATACGAATAGTATCAGCTTTCGTTTCTGTTCCTTTTTGAATCGTATTTATCAAATTTTTTAATTCTCTTATGGTCATTAATCGATCCATAATTGTTAAGACATATAAAGTTTATCTATAGATTTTTAATTTTTAATAATTAAAGTTTCTGCTAAGCTTTTTATATTGTAGATAAAATTTTAATAAACCCAAAATATTAATCTCATAAATCCATATCAAAATCTAAATCTTTATTGCCAATGCTATTTTCAAGGGTATTAATCCTTTCTATTGTAAATTCCTTTATTTCTTTAAAATCATTTAGAGCAGTATTGAAGTTAGTTATTTCGTCATCTCTGCCATAGCACATATTTGCAACAAAGACATCATATTCTTTTTTATACATTTTATCATTTTTTAATGAATCAAATGTGTTGTTTAATGAAGTGATTAAGTCTATATCTTTGCTTGATCCAGATCTGCCTAAATCATTGTTAAAAGATTTTTGCAGCATATTAACAAAATTATCTGTCTGTATTTGATTATGTAAAGCTGATAGATCGTGTAGATGTCTCATTATTGTGGGATCATTCTTTATGCCAAATGGTTGTGTTCTGTCTTTAATTTGAATCCTCCACATTAAAGCACTTAGTTTATTGCCTGCGATTTCTTTAAGAGATATACATTCTATATTGAATTTGTCTGATTTGTTATTGCCTTTATTATCAAGAGAATCAACCATGCTTTCTATTTGACAACTTTTAGTCTCTAAATTTAATTTTTCAAAGCCCATCTCAAACTTTATGTTGCTTCTTAAAGATTTGTCTAAACTATATTCTTTTGGGTAGTCTATATAAAAGCTGAAAAAACTGCTTTCATTTCTTGATTGTATAGTTTCCTCCATAACTTTTACGTCTGGAATTTTATTGATTTCTTGAATTATATATTCTCTGTATTCTCTTCTATCACCTCTTGTTATATCTGTCTTAGTTTTAACTCTAAAATCAACATCTTCTGAAAATCTCTTTATTATCTTGTGTCCTTTATGCAAACTCGTTCCGCCAGAAAATACTGGTATAATTTTATCATTTTCTAAATTAGATAATGTTTTTAATATTTTTGTAATATAAACATCTTTTTCTAGGAAAGATGGCTGTATATCATATTCTTCTCTTATTTTTTCTATTTTATTTTTTAATTCTGTTTTATCCATATTTATACTCTTAACCTTTCATATTTTAAACTATAACCACCCTCACTTATTTTCCTAGTTATTCTACTCTTTACTCCAATAACTCTACCTGTTGGAACTTGTGTACTCTGAAAATTGTTATACATAGTTTCATAAGTTGTTGGATATGTTTTTATACCAAGTTTTCTTAAAGCTTCTTTTCCAGCTTCAATAAGTCCCCTTTCTGGCAAAACTCTATCGGTTAAATCGCCTTTTTTAGCTTTAGAATATAAACCATAACCTATTTTCATTAATAGATTTTCTTTAATTAATTCTCTTAATGCCCTGCCAGTTTGGTTTCTGTCGGATAGGTCATCAAAATCTTTTAGCAAAAATACTGAGCTTTTGCTTCTCTTTATTCTATATCTTATTTTATCCTTTAAAGTATTAAGTTTTACCATAATTCAAAAAACAAAAATACAACACTACATATTACAAATATACAACATTATTATTTTAATTTCAAGTTATTTTTGTATTGAATATCAATAGTTTATTAAATATTATAAAAATATTGTGAAATACATTATATAAAATCGTGAAAGTATAGTTTGTATTTTATTTATACTTCCATATCAATATCTTTATTTCTTTCATTTACTACATAATTTTCTATGCTACCAATTTTGTTAATGTTGTTGTTTAAATTAATTTCATTATGTTAACTTATAAAAACCAGTTATTACCACAATTAAAATAACGCCATTAACAATAGTAAATAAAAAATATAGCATTTTATTGTTTTATTTACTTTAATATGCTTTTTCTCAAATTAATCTATAAAACCACCGTTTTTTAAACTAAAAACAAAATTTTAAAAATCCATTATTTTGTTTATAAAATTAGTTTATAAACTTATCTATAAAATAAAGTTTATAAAATACTTATATTTTATATTTTTTAATTTTATATTGACTATTATAAAAAATTTCTTACTCTTTTTCCATATAACAAAGTATTTATGATTTATATAATGAATAAGAGGGAAATAATTAAGGAAGTTGAAACAAATAAAATTGTTAAACTAACAGAAGCGGACAATACGACCACTTTAACCAATCAATTTATAAAGGATAAAATTATAAAAGTAAAAGATAAATTGGTTATAATTGATAGAGATGTTGCAGAAATATATAGTGTTGAAACCAAAGAGATTAACAGAGCAGTCAAAAATAACCCAGATAAATTTCCTAATGGATATGTCATAGAATTGGATAAATCTATAAAAAACGAACTGGTGAAAAATTTTCACCGGTTTGATAGTTTGAAACATTCAACGGCAAGTATAAAGGCTTTCACAGAACAGGGCTTGTATATGCTTGCCACCATACTAAAAGGGGAAATTGCAACTAAAATGACTATACAAATTATAGACGCTTTTACTGAGTTAAGAGAAGTTGCTTATAATCTAGATAAAGCAGCGGATAGTAAAACGGAAGACAATATGGGCATTTATTTAAATGAGGCCGGAAATAGACTAAGCCAACTTTTACTACAAAATATAACACCGGATAATGATAAAAAAGTCAAAACTACTCTTGAGATTAATCTTGGAATTTTTAGGGCTAAAATAGAAATTGAAAATTCTAAAAAATAATTATATTGACTATGAAAAAATACGGATTCAGCTTTTCTTATATTGGCTATTATTGGATAGCAATTGGGTAAAGATTCTTGATTTTTAAAAATTATTGGATAATATTAGGTAATAATTGGGTAATATAAAAATATTAAATATGATTAATATAAATGATATTGAGATAACTATTGATATGTTATCAATAATAGCTGAAATTGATAATTTTAAAGGTGCTTGGAATACTATTGATAAAATAGCTGCCAACAGATTAAAGCCACTTAAAAAAATTACTACAATAGAAAGTATAGGTTCTTCAAATCGTATAGAGGGGAATAAATTAACTGATAGAGAAATTGATAAAGTGTTGTCTCAATTGAATAAAAATTCTTTTTACACAAGAGATGAACAGGAAGTTATTGGGTATGCTGATGTAATGAATTTTATTTTTGATAATTATAATGATATTCCAATAACTGAAAACTATATTAAACAAATGCACAAAATACTATTGCAATATACAACTAAGGATGAGAGACATAGGGGTGATTATAAAAAGCTATCAAATAGTGTTATGGCTTTTGATGAAAACAATAAAGAAGTTGGGATAGTATTTGAAACAGCAACTCCGTTTGAAACTCCATTTAAAATGGAGGAACTTGTCTCTTGGACCAGAAACTCTTTGAAAGAAAAGATAATACATCCAATTATTGTTATAGGCATATTTATTGTTGAGTTTTTAGCCATTCACCCATTTCAAGATGGAAACGGCAGAATATCAAGAATTTTAACCAATCTTTTATTGTTAAAAAGTGGTTATACATATATGCCATATAGTTCTCTTGAATCAATCATTGAGCTAAATAAAGGCGAATATTATAGAACATTAAGAGAGACGCAAAAAACATTAAAAACAGCTAATGTAAATTATAAACCTTGGCTAATATTCTTTTTAAAAACGCTTTTACAACAAAAAAGAAATTTACAAAATAAATTGCCGAAAGAAAATGAGATAGTTTTACCAGAAACTGCAAACAATATTTTACAACTGTTTGAAATTCAAAATAATATTACAATAAATGATGTTGTAAAAAAATTGGGCATTAATATAAACACAGCAAAAAAATCTGTTAAAATGTTGGCGGATAAGGGTTATATTATAAAGCATGGCACAACAAAAGGTGCTTGGTATAACAAAAATGAAAATTATAGCAATATTACAACAAATTTAAATTAGTAAAGGGATAATATGTTAATCGGTTATAGTAGAGTTTCAACAAATGATCAATCATTGGACAGTCAAATAGATAAACTGAAGCAATACGGTTGTGAAAAAATATATTCTGATATAGTAAGTGGAAGTAAATGTGAAAGAAAACAATTAAATGAAATGTTGGAATATATTAGAGAAGGTGATACAGTAGTTGTTTATAGATTAGATAGGCTTGGCAGAAGTCTAAAAGATTTAATTAATCTTATTAATATTTTTCAAGATAAAAAAGTTAATTTTAAATCTATTACTGAAAATCTAGATACTTCTACTCCAACAGGTAAGCTTATGTTTCACATATCTGGCGCATTTGCTGAGTTTGAGAGAAACATAATAAGAGAAAGAACAAAAGCAGGTCTTGAGTCTGCAAGGGCTAGAGGTAAGAATGGCGGAAGACCTACTGTAATGAGTGAAGAAAAAATAAAAATGGCTAAATCACTTTATAAAAATAAAGATATAGATATTAATACTATAACAAAGCAACTTGGAGTTTGCAGGGCTACTTTTTATAAAATGATAAAATTTTGATTACTATTTTTTTAGTATGACAAAAATGACTTGTTTTTTATAAAAAATATTTATATTTTACAGACAGAAAAATAACATATATTTATTAATATGATTACTCCTATAATATTGTCCGGTGGCAATGGGACAAGGCTTTGGCCAATGTCTAGAAAAGCGAAACCTAAACAATTTATTGAGTTTATAGATGGTGAAACAATGTTTACACAAACTATAAAAAGATTTAAGGATAAAAAGGTTTTTTCTAGGCCGATTATATTAGGCAATATAAATCATGAAACATTGATTGATAAAGAATTAAAAAAGAATAGAATATCAAAATCTACTGTTGTTTTAGAACCAAAAGCTAAAAATACAGCACCTGCAATTGCTGCTGTTATAGAATATTTGCATAGGCAGGGAAGAGATGATGAAATTGTTGTTTTTATAGCTTCAGACGCCTATATAAATGACGTTCATAATTTTCAATCATATTTAGAAGAAGGCGAGGCTATTGCTAGAGATGATAAAATTATATGCTTCGGCATTAAACCATTATATCCAGAAGTTGGATATGGATACATTAAATTAGACAAAAAAATAAAAGATGACAGCTATTCTGTAGATCGTTTTGTTGAAAAACCTCAGCTTGAAAAAGCAGTTGAGTTTTTAAATGCTGGCAATTATTTATGGAATGCCGGTATTTTTATGTGCAAAGTATCAACTATGAGAAATCTGTTCAAAAAATTTCAAAATAAGCTGTATGAAAATATAGAAAACACGATTTCAAACTCTGAAATTAAAGATAACAAGCTATATTTAAACAAAGAATTATTTGAACAGTCTGAGGAAATATCCATAGATTATGCAATCATTGAAAATTTGACTTCTAATGAATTGGTTGTTGTTTCAATGAATATAGTATGGAGTGATTTAGGCAGCTTCAAATCTCTTTATGACGTAAACGCAAATAAGACAGGTGATAACAACATAGTCTCCGGTCATGCTATTCTAAATAACACTGAAAATTGTCTTATAAGATCTTCTAAAAAATTAATTTGCTGTTCTGACGTAGATGATTTAGTAATTATTGAAGAAAAAGATACAATTTTAATTATGAAGAAAGATAAATCACAAAATGTCAAAAAAATAATTGAAAAAATTAAAGAAAATCACTTTGAGGATGTATTGTAATGAAGAATGTTATTTTAGATTTTAA
>CALXXG010000136.1 GCA_944392625.1 uncultured Rickettsiales bacterium | reverse complement strand
AACTCCTTTAGGTCCATAAATTTTATGGCCTGAAATACTCATTAAATCTATGTTCATTTCTTCTACATCAAGTGGTATTTTTCCAAATGCTTGCGCGCAATCTGTGTGAAAAATTACGCCTTTTTCTCTGCATATCTTGCCAATTTCTTTTAAGGGCTGGATAACTCCAATCTCATTATTTACGCCCATAACTGAAACCATGATGGTCTTATCTGTTATGGCATTTCTTAAATCATCTAATGATATTAGACCGTCATGTTGAACTGGCAGCAATGTAATTTCAAAGCCTTCTTTCTTTAGACTTTTTACACTTTCTAAAACACATTTATGTTCTGTTGAAACTGAAATAACATGATTTTTTTTATCTGTTCTGTTAGCTCTTGCAACTCCTTTAATAGCTAAATTGTTAGACTCTGTTGCACCAGACGTAAAAATTATGTTATCAGGTTTTGCATTTATGACATCAGCAACTTGTTTTCTTGCTTTTTGAACTGCCTCAGCTGCTTTCCAGCCAAAACAATGGCTGCTTGAATGAGCATTTCCAAAATCTTGCATAAAATATGGGTACATCGCATCAAATACTCTTTTATCCATTGGTGCAGTTGCTTGATAATCAAAATATATAGGTAATTTACACTGTTTCATATATATATTATTTATTTCTTAGTAATTTAAATATAAAACTACTTTGATTAAAATCAAGAAAGAAAATAGCCATAAAAAACTTAGAAATATTTTTATTGATTTATTTTTTCAAACCTATATTGTTTTATTAGAATAATTTTGATATAGACTATGGCTAAGTTTGATGATTACTTTATAAAAAATCCTCCAGTTTTTAAAATAGGTGCAACAAAGGAAAGTGATTTGCCTATAAACAATATAGAAGAGGTTGCATTTATTGGCCGTTCAAATGTTGGAAAATCAAGCTTAATAAATGCCATTACCAATTCAAAAATAGCAGTTGTTTCAAAAACTCCAGGAAGAACAAAACAACTTAATTTTTTCCAAGTTGGAGATAAATTGACAATAGTTGATATGCCAGGCTATGGTTATGCAAAAGCCAGCAAACAGGAAGTGCAAAATTGGAATAAATTAATTTTTGATTATCTGCTAAAAAGAAGAAATTTACAGAGAGTTTTTTTACTTATAGATAGTCGTCATTCTATAAAAGATAATGATGAAGAAATGATGGATATTCTTGATGCAAGAGGAATATTATATCAAATAATACTTACAAAAATTGATGAAATAAAACCTCTAGAACTTCAATCAAAAGTTTTAACAATTGAGAATATATTTAAGGATCATCCAGCTTTATATGGAGAAGTTTTATTTGCAAGCAGTAAAGAAAATTTAGGCATAAGTCAAATAAGAGAATTAATTTATGATTTAATTATTAGTAAAAAATAATTTATTATAGAAATGAAACTAAAAAAATATTTTCCAACAAGGCTTTTTAATAGATTTTTGCTGATTATAATTTTACCAGTGTTGATAGTTCAATTGATTTCAACCTATATATTTTATCAAACACATTTGCAAAATGTTATAAAAAGAATGTCTAGGGGAACTATACAAAAAATTGTATTTATTGCCAATAATTTTAAAGCCACGGAAGACTATCAAGAAATGAACGTGGATGTTAGTTTTTATAAGGATGAACATATTAAAAAAAGAGATATTATAAAAAACACTGATAAGTATGTGTTTTTTAATCAAGAACAATTTTTTGTTGAAAGTTTGCTTTCAAATATAAAAGAACCTTTAGCTGTAAAAGAAAATAATGATAATTTTATAATTCTTGTACAGAAAGATGACGGCGTTTTAAGCATGATGGTAAATAAAAAAGAACTAATAGTAAAAACCGCTAGAATTTTTATAACATGGAATCTAGTTTTATCATTTGTAACACTTGCTATTGCTATTATTTTTATGAAAAATCAAGTCAAGCCTATAAAACTTTTAAAAAAACATGTAAAAAATTTTTCACTCAATCAAAAAACTTCCTATTTTAAGCCAACAGGAGCTAAAGAAATAAGAGATTTAACTTTATCATTTTTAGAAATGGAAAAAAGACTGACTAAATTTGTTAATCAAAGAACTTTAATGCTTGCCGGAATCTCGCATGATTTAAGAACTCCTTTAACTAGAATGAAGCTTGAACTTGAAATGATGGATAGTCCGTCAAAACCATATTTAGAAGATGATATTAATTATATGGAAAGCATAATTAACCAATATTTAACTTTCACAAGAACATTGACAGTTGAAGATAAAGTATTGGTAAATGTTTATGATTATATAAATCACTTTGTTAAAGAATATAAAAAAGTTAATAAGAATATTATTTTTAGAACACAAAATTTAGATAAAAACGAAGTTGTTTCAATTCAAATGCTATCATTTAAAAGAGCTTTGCAAAATATTGTTGAAAATGGATTTAAATTCGGAACTAAAGTTAATATAACTCTTAATCAACTTAATAATAAAAAAGTTAATATTATTATTGAAGATAATGGCAATGGAGTAAGTGAAGAAAATTTAGAAAAACTTTCAGAGCCATTTTTCAAAATTGATAAATCAAGAAATCCAAACCAAAAAGGTGTAGGTTTAGGTTTAGCTATTGCAAAAGATATAATTTTATCACAAAATGGTACAATTAGTTTTAGTAACTCAAAAAAAACACATGGCCTAAAAGTACAAATTTCTTTAAATTTATTTCATTAATATCATTGATTTTTATTTTGAAAAATATACGATTGTAAAAGAATTAAAAAATAAAATATTATGTTAGATATTACAACTTTAGATAACGGTTTAAGAATAGTTAATGAATATATGTCCGACGTTGAATCTGTATCAATAAATGTATGGGTAAAAACTGGAAGTAGAAATGAGACAAAGGAAAACAATGGTATTTCACACTTTTTAGAACATATGGCTTTTAAGGGAACAAAAACAAGAAATACTCAACAGATAGCTGAAGAGTTTGATGATATTGGCGGAAAAGTAAATGCTTTTACATCAACATCTCAAACGGCCTACTATACAAAAGTGCTTAAGGAAAATGTTGAAAAGGCTGTGGAACTTTTATCTGATATTGTGCAAAATTCTATTTTTCTTAATGAAGAAATGGAAAAAGAAAGGTTTGTGATCTTACAAGAGCTAGCTATGACAAAGGACGATCCAAGCGACATAATAGGTGATTATTTTATGGAAACCGCCTATAAAAATCAACCCTATGGAAGAACAATATTGGGTCCTGCAAAAAATATCAAAAAATTTACAAGAGATGACATAATATCCTATGTTAATAAACAATATAAAACTAAGGATATAGTTATATCTTTTGCTGGTAAAATTAAAAATGATGAAACCATAAGATTGGTTAAAAAGTATTTTACATTATTGCAGGAGGGAAAAAATAAAGAACCACAAAAGGCAGTTTACACTGGCGGTTATTTTGCTAAAAATAAAAAACTTGAACAGACACAACTTATAATGGGTTTTGAAAGCTGTACCCATCTTGATGAACACTTCTATGAAGTTGGCGTTTTAAGCGTATTATTGGGTGGCGGCATGTCATCAAGACTATTCCAAGAAATACGTGAGAAGAGAGGACTGTGCTATAGAATTAGTGCTGGAAATACATCAAGCCATGATACTGGAATATTTGACATATATTGTGCAGTTTCACCTGATAAGGTTGATGAACTAATAACTGCAACAATAGACGAATTGAAAAAAACAACTCAGAAAATTACAGAAGAAGAATGCCAAAGAGCTATAACAAAGTTAAAATCAACAATATTAATGAGCAAGGAAAGCAATTCAAGTAGGGCACAAAAAAATGCATCAAATATATTGTCAAAAGATAGGATAATAGGTACTGAAGAGCTAATAAATGAAATTGAAGCTGTAAATGTAAAAAATTTAAAAGAAGCTATGGAAATGGTTTTAACAAAATCAAAACCAACTGTTGCTTTATTAGGTAAAATTGATAACAATATACCATCTTATGATAATATTATAGAACTAATAAATAAAGCCTAGCCTATTTTTTATTAATGGGTATAAATTTAATTAATTTATACTCTTTTTTTCTTTTATTTTTGAAGGCAGAATTGCCTTAACAAGTCCTAAAGATGAAACTCCAACTAATGTACTTGCAACAACTTCTTGTCCAAAAAATCCACAAAATACTGCGCTTATTATCATAACTATTGAAACTATAAAACCTTGCCATTGGGCCAGTTTGTCTATTTTTATTTGTGCTTCTAGAGATTTTCTCTGATATTCAACCCTTTCTATGGACATTCTTTCAAAATCCTGCAGAATTATTTTTGCAGCCTTTGGATATAGGGAATTGTATTTTTCTAAATCTTTAGCTTTTATAGGAAAACTTTTATATTCAAGCGGTGTATCCTTATACTTTTTTTTAACTTTTTCTATTATTTTATTCTCTTCCATAGGAAATAAAAAATTATCTAAATTTATAAGATAACTTTATGAAAATTATGGAAGTATAGTTTTCTTTTTTGACTCAATTTTATTGCTGCTTTTTATCATGGCCATAATTTCTTGAATATTTAAAATACCAAATAGATATGACATAATTAAAAATACTGTGCCGCCAACTCCTATTGCTAAAAATAATTCAATTAGCACGCTTGAGGTATATTTGATAATAAATAGATCTGTGCAGTAGACGCAGATTCCCATTATTATTGATACATAAAATACTTTTAATATTTTTAGCTGCAATCTTGTTGAAAAGTTAAATATTTTTTCTTTTATTAGTTTGTGAAAAAGCAAACCGGACACAAATATTGATGATATTGTTGTGGCTGTTGCAATACCATTGGCACCCCATACAAATACCAGTGAAAAATTAAAAATTATATTTATAATTAAAGAATACAACGATGCTTTCATTGGAGTTTTTGTATCTTTTTTTGCATAGAAAATTGTTTGAAATATTTTTGTCAATATAAAGAAGGGCAGGGCAATGGCATATATTTTTAGAATATTTGATACATGAATTGTATTTTCTGCCGTAAATTGTCCTCTTTGAAATAACAATTTAATAATGGGGTTTGATAATATAAATAGTCCAACGGCCGCAGGTATACCTAAAAAGCAAGAGAAGAAAATTGAATCTTCTTGAATTTCCTGAGCTGCAATTTTATCACCTTTTTTGCTAAGTGTTTTTGATAAAATTGGCAATGTTGTTATGCCAATAGCTGTTCCTATTAAAGATAATGGAAATTGAGACACCCTGTCCCCATAGTATAATAAAGAAACAGCACCGGGTATTAAAGTTGCTATTATTGAACTAATCATTGAATTTATTTGAACTATGCCGCTTCCTAAAAAGGCATTGAAGAATTTTGAGAAAAATTCTTTTGCTGTTGGAGTTATGCGTGGAAATACAGGATATAAAAAAGCTTTTTCTTTTAGAGTAAAAAATAATATCCATAAAAATTGAGCAATGCCAGCACAGAAAACCGCATAGGATAGAACAGTTGCCATGCCTAATTCGTTTGAACCCCTAAAAAGAAGTATTGCGGCTACAAATACAAAATTTAATACAACAGGTATTACAGAAACTGCAAAAAATCTATTTAAAGAATTTAAAATACCCGACATTAGTGAAGTTAAAGATATAAAAATTAAATATGGGAATGTTATTCTTGTAAGTATGACAACCAAGTCAAATTTTGTTTTGTCATCTAAATATCCGGGTGCCATTATATACATTAAAAATGGCATTCCAATTTCCGCAAGCAAAGTGAATATAAGAAGAAAATATAACAGAATTGAGTAAATATTTCTTGCAAAAACCATCATTTTATTTTTTCCATGCGCCTGAACTCCGCTAGCAAATATGGGAACAAAAGCAGAGGCAAACGCACCTTCCGCAAATATTTTTCTAAAAAAGTTAGGTATTCTAAAGGCTATAAAAAATATATCCGAATAAAATCCGCTTCCTAAATATTTAGCTATAAATATGTCTCTAACAAAACCAGTTATTCTTGCCAATAGTGTTCCAATAGACACAACTATTGTTGATTTTAAAAATTGCTTCATAATTAAAATTTCCCAAAATATATACTAACCAATTATGTTTTACAATATTTCTTTATTAAAAACAAGAGATAATAAAAAATTATTTTGTATTATTTTTGAATTTTTCACCAAGCCATTGTCCATCTTTACTAAAGTTAATTGATTGTTTTTCACCACATGAGTTCCATATCATATTAAAAATCATTTTTATCTTATCTTTTATATCTATACTATAGTCTTTTAGTTCAATTTCTGGAAGACTTAGAATATTTCTATCTATTGCTGCCGTTATCTTTGTTTCGCCATCTTGATTAGTATAGTAAATTCTATATCCTTTTGCATTAAGAATTGAGACAAAAACATAAATTGGCGGTTGTATTCTGAATTTTTTTAATATTTTTAAAAGTTCATGACTTTTCCTAATTAGATAATATTCATAGCCACTTTTGCCACCGTATATAACTTTGAGCTTACTGTTGTCCGGAACACTCATTATGTTGAAAGGATTTTCTATTTCGTCAAATACTTTATTGCTTGATGATAAAAATTCTATTATGCCGTTTCTATATAATTGGCAATAGGAATTTATACCTATATCATTCATTTGATAAGCTAAAAGCCCATCAAAATTAATTCTTTGTTCTGGAAAGTTCATTTTAATATCTGCTTTTGCCAAATCTAAAAAACCCTGTTTTGTAAATGCATCAAATGGTATAAAATTTACTAAAACTTTCGGAGCATTAATGGTTGGAACAATTGTTTCACCTTTAATAATTTTGTCTATTTTTTCGTAATTATATTTTCTGATTTCTTGCATAAAATTCTCCGACTTTAAAAATAAATTTCTTAATTCATATACATCTAGTAGAAGATTTTTATCAGATTTTCTTATATAGAATTTATTAAATCTCTGATAGGATACCATATGAGGAAAAAGAGGGCTATGCTCAATTCTAATAATCATTGCATAGCGGTTATTGTCTAAAACTATATATCTCACTTTAAATGTATCAAGTTTTGGTTCTAAACCATTCATTATTATTTGTTCAACTCTATTTTTTTCAATTGATATGTTATTTGATGTAAAACCATATACGCTTTTTGCTTGACTAAAATTGTCCTCTTCAATGCCTATAATTATTTCTCCTCCACTGCCATTTGCAAATGCCGATACATCCTTTAACAATTCTTTTTTATCAGAGTCCGTTTTTCCATACATGTCTCTTTTAAAATCAAGAAAAGTATCTTCTTGTCTTTTATTTTTAACAAGATTTTCTAAATCTGCTTGAGTAATACTTTTTAAATCTTTATCAATTGCAAATTGCATTTTAAAACAGAAAGTTCTATACAAAAAATATTACAAAATCTTTTTTATTTGTCTAGAAAGATTTTGTAATATTTAACTTTTGTGGCTTTAAAATTTAATTTATTTATAATAAATTATTTTCCAATTTTAATTTTTACGCCATCTTTTTCAGCCTGTTCAATACCGCCCTCTATAACCTGAACATTTTTATAGCCTTCTTCAAAAAATTTTTTAGCAACATCCATTGCTCTTTTTCCAGTTTTGCAAAGAATATTTAAAGTTTTATTTTTATCAAGATTATGTTTCTTTATAAAATCACTTATATTTATAGTTGCAGAATCTTCATGCATAAACGGCATGTCTAAAGATTTTTGCTTTACTTCATCATCACTTCTTACATCTAATACTAATGAACTTGGTTTTAAAAGTTTAGGACTTACTTTTTTGATTTCTATTGTAACCATTTTTTACCTATAAGTTGTTAATAAAATAGTTATAATACAATATTATAATTAAAAATAAAAAATACAACTTTTAATAAATATTTATTGAAATTCAAAATAAATAATATAATTTAAGTTGTATATAAACTTTTTAACTGCCTATGAAAAATAAAATTATTTTAAGTCTAGCATTATCATCAATTTTTATACTTCCAAAAGCGTATGCCTGCACTAGAGCTTTATATGTTGGAACTGACAATACAGTAATAACCGGTAGGACAATGGATTGGAAAACTGATCAGGAAGCCAATATATGGGCGTTTCCACGAGGCATAGAAAGAAATGGATTAGCTGGGAAAAATTCTGTAAAATGGACTTCAAAATATGGAAGCGTTATTACATCAGCATTTGATATGGCCACAGTTGATGGAATGAATGAAAAAGGACTTGTTGCAAATATTTTGTATTTAACAGAATCAGAATATGTTATACCTAAAAAGAATGATAAAAGAAAGCCATTATCAATTTCAATGTGGGTTCAATATATTTTAGATAATTACGCAACAGTTGAAGAGGCTGTAAAAGATTTAAAAAAAGAAAAAATATATATTGTTACGGCAGAAATTCCAAATGACGGCAGACAGGCTGGATTGCATCTTACAATATCAGATGCAAAAGGCGATTCCGCTATATTTGAATATATAAACGGAAAGCTAAGAATATACCATGGAAAACAATATAAAGTTGTTACAAACTCACCAGAATATTCTCAACAACTAGCAATAGATGAATATTGGAAATCTATAGGCGGAACCGTATTTTTACCAGGAACAAACAGAGCAGCGGATAGATTTGCAAGGGCTTCATTTTATATAAACGCAATACCAAAAACTTCAGATACAAGGCTTGCAGTAGCTTCGGTGCTTTCTGTTATGAACAACGTATCTGTTCCAATTGGTATAACAACTCCAAATGAACCAAATATTTCAACAACAATATGGAGAACTGTTGCAGATCAAAAAAGCAGATTATACTTTTTTCAATCAACACTTAGGGAAAATATTTTTTGGGTTGATCTAAAAGAAATAAATTTTGATAAAGATCAACCAGTTAAAAAATTAGATTTAACAAATGGCAAATATTATACTGAAAATGCAACTTCAAACTTTAAAGAAGCTAAAGCGTTTCAATTTTTGCCATCCGTGATAGAAAATAAATAGTTTTAATAGTTTATAATTTATCCCCATTTAAAGAACAAATGGGGATTTTTAAAAATATATTTAAAACTACATTTCAATAACTGTTCCATTCTTGCCATTAATTGCATCTTTTATATTTTTAATTGATGTAATAATAGCTTTTCTTCCAGGTTTTGATTTAGCAAAATGAATTGCAGCTTGAATTTTTGGTAGCATTGAGCCAGGTGCAAAATGTCCTTCTTCAATATATTTTTCAGCCTCTTCAACTGTCATTTTGTCTAAATCCTTTTGATCAGGCTTGTTGAAATTTATTGAAACTTTATCAACGGCCGTAACAATTACAAAATAATCAACATCTAGTAATTCTGCAATTGTAGACGATGCAAAGTCTTTATCAATAACAGCTTCAACACCTTTAATTTTTCCATCTTCAATGATAACAGGAATACCACCACCACCGCAGCAGATAGGCAAAAATCCGTTTTCCATAAGATTTTTAATGATAGGAGCCTCTATAATGCTGACAGGAATTGGTGATGGAACAACTCTTCTCCAGCCTCTGCCGGCATCTTCTTTCATTATATAGCCTTCTTTTTCTAATTCTTTAGCCTCTTCTTCAGTAAAGAATTTTCCAATAGGCTTAGTTGGATTTTGAAAAGCCTTATCATTTTTGTCAACAATAGTTTGAGTAATTATTGTTGCTGCTGTTTTGTTCAAACCAAGCTTTCTTAATTCATTATTAACAGCATTTTGCATATGGTAGCCAATGTATCCTTCACTCATGGCACCGCATTCGCAAAGCGGCATTTTTACATTGTTAGGATTGCATTTTAAAGCTTCTTCATATGTTTTTATAATCTGTCCTACTTGCGGTCCGTTTCCATGGGATAATACGATTTCATAGCCTTCTTTTATAAGTTTAACAATTGTTTGCGCAGTTTCTTCTGCAGCCAGCAATTGAGCCTGTGGCGTCATATCCTTAGGATTTGCTTGAAGGGCATTCCCTCCAAGCGCATGAACCATTCTTATTTTAGCCATATAATTAATAACCTATAGTTGCTAATATAACAGCCTTGATTGTGTGCATTCTGTTTTCTGCTTCGTCAAATACTACAGAATGTTTGCTTCTAAATACTTCATCACTAACTTCTAGTTCTTTTAAACCATATTTTTCATAGATTTCTTTGCCAACTTTTGTTTCAAGGTCGTGATAAGCAGGCAAGCAGTGCATGAATAATACGTCAGGATTGCCAGTTTTTTTCAACATATCCATATTAACTTGGTAATCTTTTAATGCTTTAATTCTTTCTTCATATTTATCTTCTTCACCCATTGAAACCCAAACGTCAGTATAAAGAACATCGGCACCTTTTAATGCATTAATATCATCAGTAATAGTGATTTTACCACCGCTTTCTTTTGCAACGGCTTCCATTTCTTTAACCAATTTTGCATCAGTATATAAACTCTTAGGAGTATATGCAACAAATTCCATGCCAACTTTTGCAGCACCGATCATTAAAGCGTTGCACATATTGTTTCTGCCATCGCCAACATAAACGAATTTAATTTTATTTAAAG
>CALXXG010000135.1 GCA_944392625.1 uncultured Rickettsiales bacterium | reverse complement strand
ATCAGAACAAACGTTTGTAGTTGTTGACTCAATGTATGACGCCATTAAAAAAGAGTTTGAAAAAAGAGGCGGTTATTTCCTAAAAGGAGCAGAAAAAACAAAGCTTATAAATCTTGCTTTCCCTAATAATGCATTAAATTCTGCAATTGTTGGACAACCTGCAACAAAAATTGCTGAAATGGCTGGAGTAAAAGTTCCTGAGCATACTAAAGTTTTAATAGGCGAAGCTACAGAAATAAGCATGAATGAACCTTGGGCACGAGAAAAATTATCTCCGCTGCTTGGCATGTATAAAGCGAAAGATTTTGAAGATGGTTTAAAGAAAGCCCACGACTTAGTTAATTTAGGCGGTGCTGGACATACTTCAATTCTCTATACAAACCAACAGTTTACAGATAGAATCAAGAAGTTCGCTGATGTTATGAATACAGGAAGAATTTTAGTTAATACTCCTTCTTCATTCGGCGGCATTGGCGATGTTTACAACTTCAGATTAGAGCCTTCATTGACATTGGGCTGCGGTTCATGGGGTAAAAATTCTGTTAGTGAAAACGTTGGTGTAAAACAGCTTATTAATATTAAAACAGTTGCTATGAGAGAAGAAAACATGTTGTGGTTTAAAGTGCCTCCAAAGATCTATTTCAAAAAAGGCTGCACTAAATTTGCTTTAGAAGAATTAAAGGGACACAAGAGAGCATTTATAATTACAGATAAAGTGCTATTTGATCTAGGCACAACTAAAAAGGTAACAGATGTTCTAGAAAGCATTGGCGTAGATTACACTATATTCTCAGATGTTCATCCGGATCCAGATTTATCAACAATCAACAAAGCAATAGTTGATGTTAGAAACTTTAAGCCTGATTTAATCATTGCATTAGGCGGCGGTTCTCCAATGGATGCTGCAAAAATTTTATGGCTAATGTATGAACAGCCAGAAATTGCCTTTGAAGACGTAGCAATGAGATTTATGGACATCAGAAAGAGAATCTTCATGCTAAAGGATTTAGGACAGGTTGCAAAATTGATTTGTATTCCTACAACATCAGGAACGGGTTCAGAAATGTCTTCATTCTCTGTTATTACTGATGACGCTACAGGCATCAAATACCCATTGGCAGACTACGCCTTTACTCCTAGCATGGCAATTGTTGACCCTGATTTTGTTATGACAATGCCTAAAGGATTGGCAGCCGCTTCTGGTTTTGACGCTGTCGTTCACTGTCTAGAAGCCTACGCATCCACAATGGCCAGCCCATTCACAGACGGTATTGCACTAGAGGCTTTAAAGATACTATTCAAGCATCTAGCAAAATCCGTAAACGAAGGCACAGAATATGACAGAGAGCAAATTCACTACGCAGCAAGTTTAGCAGGCATGGCATTTGCAAACGCATTCTTAGGTATTTGCCACTCAATGGCCCACAAAATTGGCGGACATTTGCATATACCTCACGGCATTGCCAACGCTTATCTAATCTGTCAAGTTGTAAGATACAACAGTTCAGAAAAGCCTACAAAACAAGCGCCTTTCCCACAATACAAATACCCATTTGCTAAACAAAGATATGCCCACATAGCAGATTATCTTGGTTTAGGCGGTAAAAACGATGATGAGAAAGTTGACAATTTAATCAAGGCTCTTCAAGAGTTAAAGGCTTCAATCAAAATCGCACCATCTATGAAAGAAGGCGGTGTCAAGAAAGAAGATCTTGAAAAAGCTTTAAAGAACGGTCTTGCAGAAGAAGCGTTTGATGATCAAAGCACAGGTGCCAACCCACGATACCCTCTAATTTCAGAATTAGAACAACTGTATTGGAAGGCATACGAAGGCGAAACCGACTTTGATATTTAATATTAATCATATATAAATACAGCAATATTGGGTTGTAAAAACAGCCCAATATTTTTATAATCGTATTTCTATATTGTCAACTATTATAGTAAAATCATATTATCAATAAAATATATCTAATATAGCAAATTTATCTTGATTCTCTTCAAAAATTGAGATATAATTATCTCATATACCAACAACTTTTAAATAATATGGAAAATAATAATTTTGATATTGATGCAATTCTTGATGAAATTATGCCCAATCGTCATTTACCCATAGAAGAACTAATTAACAATTTTTTTACAAATCAGAATCATAATTTACCTCAAAAAAGAATTGACGAGATATTTAATGATTCTATTAGAGAAATACAAAATCCAAATAATAGCCATGATAGGAAACTAAATATAATGAACAATATATTAACTTTCACATTTTTTGATTCTGAAGGTAAAAATAAAACTTTGTATAATGCATTAGTTGATGAATTTAACAACACTCAAGATAATGATTATAAATTTAAAATTATTAAGTATGTATTAAATTATGATAAACTATATACTGGCCATGAAGAGCAATTATATAATTATTCTATTGATTTTATAAATAATCAAAACTATAACAATAGAATAAACAAAGCTGAACTATTAATATACTTACTTTACAAACCTATTCTAATTCAAAATCATGAAGATGAATTATATGGCTTATTGCAGCAATTCCATGATGAAATTGTTAACAAAGATTATTTAAGAAATTTTATTGGACATATTTATAGAGAGAATATTGATTTATTTACAAACCATAGACAATATATTGAAGATTTATATAATGAATGCCAACAAATAGAAGAAAGAGAAAGAGAAGAAGAAAAAAACAGAGAAATAGAAAGAAGAGCAACATTCTATGATAAAAACAAACCGTTAACAGCATTTATGCAAGAAATTGTTTGTCCAATATATATATCATTTGACAATTTTGAAGCGCTTCCTTTAGAGCAACTTGTATCCAATGTTGATAATGCCTATGCAGCTTTAAGGGGAGATAGAGACAATATAGAACTTCAAAATAATTTAGCTACTGCAAGAAATGAATTTTTAAATGCCTTAAGAACATTAAACAATGAAGATAAAGAATGTTTACTTGCCAGTATTTATCAAGACTTAGAAAAACCTGTAATATTCATTATGAAAACAAATAATAAAAAACATAATATAAATGAAGAATTAAAAGAAAAAACAGGAATATCTGTAGACAATCTAGTAGAAATATTTAAACAAAGAGAACAAAATAACAATCTTGAAGAAAATTTCATTGAAATTGCACATATGCCTCAACCACAGGTTCAAGAACTCCATGATAATAACAACTTTAATATAGTCCAAGTAGAAGAAGAAAACAATATTCAAGAAGAACTTGAGAAAGTTCAAGAAAATATTCAAGAAGTTCAACCAGAAAATAGAAATTTTGTTCAACAATTACAAGATAGAAGAAATAACAATAGAGAAAAAGAATTGGATGAACATGGCTTTCCAAGAAGAGGAGGACATATATTATAGTAAAATAACTAACAATAAATTTTAAATAATTTCTATGGCGTTGAATATAATATGTTCAACGCCATAAAAAATATCAAAAATAATTGAATATCTTATAAGATAAATCGCTTTAATCTAATAATATCAAAGCAAAATAAATTTATTAAAAATGTAAAAATAATATGACAAATTTACCTTGATTATCTTCAAAAATTATGATATGATTACACAATATGTTAATAACTTTTTAAAAAAAATATGAAAAACTACAATGAACTTTTAGAAAAAATACAAAAAGGTGAGTTGGGCTTCATTGATGATGCTATTACTTATATAGTAGATGGAAATGAAAAATATAAAAAATGTGATTTTACAAAAATGACTTATGACAAATATTCCAAATTAGAGTATGATAAATTTTGTAGACATAACATATTATTATCATTAATTAAAAATATTCAACCATCCAATAAAAGGAAAAATAAAGTGTATGACTTGGCTATTGCTTACGTAAAAGATTTAGAAAGTAATGAATTTGGTATATGTATTATGCTGTCATCATTAATTAAGAATATTCAAAAATTTAATGAAAAGAAAGATGAAATATATAATTCAGCTATAGCTTTTGTAAGCAATCCACGAAATAATAATTCTTCTAGACATGCTCTATTATTAGAGTTAATTAAAAATGCTAAAGCATTTAACAAAACGGAAAATGAAATAAAAAAAGAAATAAGACAACAGAATCAAAATTCAAAAAACTTTGAAACTATAGATAGACCTCAACCACAGACTAAAAAACAATATAACAAAAAAGATGTTTTAGCTCAAGAAAAAAATAATAACAATCAACAGCAAAATGGACATTTTGTTCAACAATTAGAAGATAGAAGAAATAATAATAGAGAAAACGAATTGGATGAACATGGCTTCCCAAGAAGAGGAGGACATCTATTATAATAAAATAACTAACAATAAATTTTATAATTTCTATGGCGTTGAATATAATATGTTCAACGCCATAAATATTAAAGCATGTAAAACTTCATATATTTTTTGTTTCTGTTATTGGCATTATAAATTTTATATGTATTTTGCTATTTTTAGCAGATCTTTAAATAAAGTTAAAAATATGAATTATTGTTCTGTTAAACTAAAACATATTAAAATGTTTTTTATTAAAAATAAAAAACTTTTTCTATATAATTAACTTATTATAATTTGAACAATATTTAGATATTATGCAATCTTTACATTTTGGTATTGATTTGCATATAAATTTTCCATGAAGCAATAATAAAGTATGAATTATTTGAAATAAAAATGCGTCGTTTAAAACATTATCTTCTATAATAGATTTACATTTATATAATTGATATTTGTCGGATAAATTTGGACTTTTTGCCCATGGCATATCAAAAATTCTTGAAATAACCCTTAGCATATTTATATCAATAGCTATTGATGGCAAATCTAGCCCAAGTTCTAAAATGCAATCAGCAGATTTTTCTCCAACACCGGGTATGCATAAAATATATTCTCTAGCTTCATTTATACTAATTTTTTTTAAAAAATTCCAAGAATTGTTAAATTTTTCTTTTACAAATAAGCTTGCATTAAATATGTTCTTTGCTTTGTTAACTGCCATTCCAGCACACTTTATAACTTCGGATATTTCATTAATACTGCTTGATAATACATCATTTATATCCTTATACCTTTTTAGAAAAGCGTCAGTTGCTTTTTTTTCATTTTCCAATGTTGTTCTAATTGATATTAATATCGCCACCATTGTAAAATAAGTATCTTTTCTTTTTGATATAATGGGGTGAGATGGTCTTGGATATGTCTGATACTCAGAAAAAGAATAAATATTGGATAAAATTAAACTAATATTTAATATTTTTTGCTCAATAATATTTGCACTTTTTAATAATAGACATTCCAAATATTTATATACGCCTACATCAAAGTTGTTAATCATATAAAATTAGATATTTTTAGCAGCTCTTCTTTGCAAAAATTTAAATTATATAAGTTTGCATTTTCTTCGTCCATTTGTGAAAATGAAAAATCACTATTAAGCGGATAGAATACGTGGCTGAGAGGATAAAATTTATCAGTGATTTCACCGTTATATTTCTTGTATTTAAAAGGAATTTTTGTGATTAACTTGAAAATATTGTTCTTTGTTTTAAAGCAAAAAGCACGGCAAATTTTTACTTCTTCGTTTTCATTCAATAGTTCATCATTTAATATGGATGGCATGAGTTTTTTTACTTCTGTATCTATTTTGCCTCTGATTTCTATTGCATCATCAATGCCGATTATGCAATAAAAATCATTATTGTCTTTCAATAGATTTGCTATAAAGTTGGCTTTTTGCTCGGCCCTCTCAAGCACTGTTCCAACTTCTTTTCCCATATCTTCAAGCAGGTTTAATTGATTTAAATTACTGAATTCAAAATTTTCAAAGCCGCTTTTTTTGAGTATATTTTTTACAACTTCAAACTTTGAGTTATTTTTGGTTGCAATAAGTATTTTTTTCTTCATTTTTGTTTATATTAATAAAAATTTATTTAAAAAAAGTTATAAATATGATAAAAAATTTTATATTAAAAATTTTATTTTGCAATATTAGACTTGAAATAAAAAAATAATATTTTAAAATCAATTCATTAATAATTTTTTATTTAAATGACAGGCATAATAAAAAACACAATAATAATTATGTGTTTATTGATTTCGTTTGCGTTTGCTGACAGCGGCAATAAAATAAATGCATATAATAAAGATTTTGTCTTTCCTGCAATAATTTCAATATCTGGTACAAAATTAAATAAATATGAAAAGCAATTTATAAAAGAAGTTAATCCATATGGTGTATTGTTGCTGGCAAATAATATAAAATCAAAGGAACAGTTAAAAAATCTGAGAAGTGAGATAGAAGAGCTTACAAATAGAAGAATAATATTTTTTGTGGATCAAGAGGGCGGCAGAGTTAATAGATTGAAAAATGTGTTCCCAAGCCATAATTATCCGGCGCCCTATTATTTTAACAACATAGCTACAACGAATTTAAAAGAATCAAAAAAAATGGTCTATGCCAATGCAATTCAAACGGCGAAAGATTTAAAAGAATTAGATATTGATGTAAATTTAGGGCTTATATTGGATGTTGTAACAAATAAGGATTCTTTGTCAGATAAATCAGATGTTACATCGTCAAAAAGTGCAAAGTTTGATATAGGAGATAGAAGTTTTTCAGAAAATCCAAAGGTAGTCAGAGCTTTAGCGCAGGAACAGATAAGGGCATTTAATGAAGTTGGAGTTGATTTGTGTGCAAAACACTTTTTGGGTTTGGGTTCGTCAAGTGTCAATACCCATAATCAAATGTCTGTTATAAATAAAAATCTTAATGAATTGAATAAAACGGAGTTGTTGCCGTTTAGAAATTTAAAAAATGTAAAGTATGGATTATTGGCACACGCAATTTATCCGGCTATTGATGCAGAAAATCCGGCTCCATTTTCACCTAAAGTTGTAAGTTTTATAAGAAATAATCTAAAATTTAATGGCATACTAATATCAGATGCGTTGAATATGGGGGCCTTAAGCGATTATACTCTTAAAGAAAAAATTGAGGGGGTATTGAATAATAATGTTGACTTAGTGCTGATAATGGAACCAATGCTAAATGAACAACAGCTTAATACTCTTCTATCAACAGTCCTTGATATAAAAAGCAATCTTATAAAAAATGGCAATTTTTCAAAAAGAATATAAATGTTGAAAAATTTATATTTTGTTTTATATTTTTAAAATAGTAATTAAAAAGTATACAAAAATTGAGAAAAATATTGAATTTTTTAAAAAATAAAAAATTATTTCTTTATGCTACTGTGTTTGTAGCCATTTTATTTGCATTTGATATATGGACAAAAAGACTAGCTTTTAGAAGTGTAAACAATATAATATATAAAACAAAAGGCATTCATACCCATATACGAATTACTAGTTTTTTTAATATAGTTAAGGTAGTTAATACGGGTATTAGCTTTGGTCTATTTAATACATTAAAATACGGGCAATATATACTGTCAAGCATTATTTTTATTATAGTTTCCTTTGTTATATATTTAGCTTGGCAAACGAATAAAAAATACGAACTGTTTATATACTCATTAATAATAGCCGGAGGATTAGGTAATTTATATGACAGAATAGTGTATGGTGGAGTGTTTGATTTTTTAGATTTTCACATTGCTGACTACCATTGGCCTGCTTTCAACGTTGCAGATTCACTAATATGCATAGGCGTTGGGTTGTTTCTTCTAAAAGATCTAATTGATTATTTTAAAAAACAAAAAAATAAATAATATTTATTGGAGATTACCATGTTTTTATTTGTTGGCTTAGGAAATTATGGAAGCGAATATGAAAATACAAGGCATAATGTTGGTTTTATTATAGCCGATAAATTTATAAAAGAATACGGTTTTGTAAATCAGGGTAAGAAATTCCATTCAGAAATATTTACCGGCAGCATAAACGGAGAAAAAGGCATAATCATAAAGCCACAAACCTATATGAATAAATCCGGCATTGCGGTATCTGAGGTTTCAAGATTTTATAAAATACCTTTAGAAAATATATATGTTTTTCATGATGACATGGATATATCTCTTGGCAAGATGAAATACAAAGTTGGAGGAAGTTCCGCAGGACATAATGGCATAAAAAATATAGATGAAATGATTGGCAAAGATTATAATAGAATAAGAATAGGTATTGGAAAACCAACATTTCAAGGTGATGTTATAAATTTTGTGCTAAATAAATTTACAGAGGACGAAAGAGTGGCAATTGAAAACATTTGCGACAGAATAGTAAACAATGCCAACCTTCTATTAAACAATAAAAATTTATTCTTGACCTACGTATTAAAAAAGGACTAATAATATTAATTAGTTCAGCACAACTTTTTGTTGTTAAAGAATATATTTTATATTATGTATTTTTAATAAATGAATCCACTCTGTATACAGTAGCCACGGTTTGTATAGTTTTCAATATAGTGAAGAGTTATTAATTTCTTTATTATTATTCTTCCGTTTTAGATTTTTCCAATATTTCACCCATCAAATATAAAGAACCGGCTATTACAACCCTTAGTTTTTCACCGTTGTTAAAATTATTTCCAACATATTTTAGTGCGTCTTCAAAATTTCCACTCGCAACAACATTTTTCCAGCCGGCATTCAAAAACTCCTGTCTAAATTCCTCAGGATTTTTTGATTTTTCTTCATTTTTTATCTGAATTGTAATGACTAAATCAAATGCCTTATCCAACTTGCCTATGTAGTCAAGACTGTCTTTTCTTTGAAGCATGCCTATTATCAAAATATTGTATTTATTATCATTTTTGTTTTTTAGCCATTCAGCCAGTCCTCTTGCAGCATCTTCATTATGGGCGCCGTCAATAATTAACTCCGTATTTTTAGGCAAAAATTGGCTAAGCTTTTTGTTATTGGACATATTTTGCAATCTTCCCATCCACCTAACATTTTTCATGCCTTCGGCTATAGCTTTATCTGAAACCTTAATTTTGTCCTGAGCCAGCAATGCAGCTATTGCGCCACCTGCATTGTCTATTTGATACTCGCCCTCAAGATATGGCAGCGGCAATTCAAGTTCCTTTCCAAAGCCTTTAAATATAAAGCTATTATTCAATCTTTCAACATTCCATTCTTTCTCGCATGCATATATTTTGTTGTGTTTCTTCACACCAACACTATATATGGTGTCAAACGCCTCTTTCTTTTGCCTGTCTATAATTAAAATTTTACCCTCCTTTATAATACCAGCTTTCTCGCCAGCTATTGCAGAAAGAGTATTTCCTAAAGTTTTCATGTGATCAAAAGAAATTGAAGTAATAATATCCACAAGCGGATTATTTATAACATTTGTCGCATCAAGACGACCGCCCAATCCAACCTCAAGAATAGTAGCCGCAGCGGGGTTTCTCATAAAAGCCAAAAAAGCAATGACAGTTATTCCCTCAAAATAGCTTAATTTTAAATTATGCTTTTCCGCAAACTCTTTACACTCATTTGCCAACTCATTAGCATAATCATCCGTTATAATTTTGCTTGATACTTCAATTCTTTCATTCCATTCAACCAAATGCGGCGACGTAAACCTATGGACCAAATATCCTTCAGCCTCAAGTATAGCCTTCAAATAGGCAGTCGTAGAACCTTTGCCATTAGTGCCCGCAACATGAAATATAGGCGGCAATAGCGTATCCTGCGGATTACCCATTTTTTCCATAAATTCAACAATTCTTCCAAGCCCCAATTTAGGATTTCCATCAAGACTATAATCAGGCCAAAATATTTTTTTCATATCATCAACAAAGTTGTTTACAATCCTTTATAGTAAAATATTTCAAATAATAATCAAGCAAAATAAAAGAATTATAATATTCATAAAATTTAATATGACAAATTTCTCATATTAAAGTTGAAAATTTGAGGATTATGTCATATAACGAACAGAATAAGAACAATAAAAATAGAAAATTATATTAGATTTATGAGCAGCGTTGATCAATTAAAATTACTAAATGCTACTGCTTTTTGTAGAGACCAACTTTTGTTTTTTACTAATCGTTCAATTTTTCTATTAAATAAAAAATACAGGCTATGAAAAAGAACGCTGTATACATTTTTTGCGTATTTTTATGCGTTGTTTTAAAATTTTGTCTTTTTTTATTTAAATTTAAAATTGGTCAAGAAAAGGTAAAAACAATTAAAACTTATCAAGAAAGAGCAAAAGAAATTAAAGTTGATCAAAAATGTAAAATAATAGCCGGTGATGCTGTTTTAAAAGATCAATCCTCAAAAGTATCTGTTATTATTCCAGCCTATAATGTTGAACTGTATATTGAAGACTGTTTAAATTCTGTATTAAATCAAACCTATAGGAATTTAGAGATTATTATAGTTGATGATTATAGTACTGACAATACCTATAATATATTAAAGAAGTATGCAGAAAAAGACAATAGAATAAAACTATATAGAATGAAAAAAATGGAGGTGTAAGCAGAGCTAGAAATGAAGGTTTAAAACATATAACAGGAGATTATTTATATTGGATTGATTCTGATGATTGGATTGATTTAAATTATATTGAAACGATGGTGGGAATGGCAAAGAAAACTGAAGCTGATATTGTTATAAATAAAAATGTACTTATATGCTTTGATAATAAAAATGATAAATTAAAATGTGAAAAGTATGGTGCAATTAGTGATAATATTAATGGCCATGATAGTTTAAATGGTAAAAATTCTTTTGCTATATGGCCGTATCTTTGGAATAACTTAATAAAAGTCTCTTTTTTAAAACAGGTAAAGCCTTATTTTCCAGAAGACACGGAATGTGAGGATGTATTTTTTATTACACAATTGCTTTATAATACTGATAATACTTATATTATAAATGGTCCTGCCTATACCTATAGAAGAAGATTAAATTCAATAACCTTAAGTGATAGTTGGATAGAAAAAATAAACCATATTAAAATATTTAAAATGCTTTATTTGTACTCAAAAAAACATAACATTGTGCATAAAAGAAAAATATTGCCTATATTTAACCTATTGAATAATATAAAATTGCATAATAGAAAAGAAGAGTTTTATCACCAACTTAGAGAATTTATTATAGAAGTGCAGGAAGATATAAAAAACAATAAAGATATTTATAATTTTAGAGAGTTATTTTTAATTAATGGCGTAATAAAATATGACGCCTATAAAAAATATAATAGTTTTTATAAAAAGTTTTATATACTATCAACTATATTCTGCGTCATATTATGCCTGGCTATTTTGCTTAGTTTATTTGCTTTGTTTAAAACTATTTATCTGCTATTTTTAGATTTAATTGCTTACTTAAAGAGGAAAAAAATTTCAAAAATATAGATTTTATTTTTCTTTACAAAAATATTTTTTATTATAAAGTTAAATTAGTATGAATTAAGGTTTTATATTATGAAAATAGGTATTACAGGTATTAGGGGTAGGATGGCTAGAGCATTAGCCTTAGAAATAATAAATAATAATTTATTTGATATTAGTGGCGCATTAGTTAGGCAAGGCTATGATGAAGTTGGTGAAGATATTGGCGAATTTTTAGGCCTAGAAAATAAAACCAACAGCAAGATTACAGACAATTTAGAAGAATTATTTGAAAATTCTGACGCAGTTATTGATTTTTCTTCTCCAGAGCTGACTATGCAATGCGCAGAAATGGCCGCTAAAAAGCATAAAATATTGATTAGCGGAACAACAGGTTTAACTGATGAAGAAATGGAGAGGCTAGAAACATTGGCAAATAATTGTGTCATAGTTCATTCAAATAATATGAGCATAGGCATCAATATTTTGCTAAACCTTGTTGAAGAAACTGCTTCTCTTTTAAGGGAAGACTATGACACTGAAGTATTGGAAATGCATCACAGAAACAAAAAAGACGCCCCTTCTGGTACAGCTTTAATGCTTGGTAAAGCTATTGCTAAAGGTAGAAATTTAAATTTCGGCGAAGTTTCAAAAAAAGTTAGAGATGGTGAAGTTGGCCCGCGAGAAACAAATGAAATAGGGTTCGCAGTATTAAGGGGCGGCGATGTAGTTGGAGAACATACAGTTATATTTGCCGGTCCGGGCGAAAGAATTGAGCTAGCCCACAAAGCAACATCTAGATTGATATTTGTAAATGGCGCCATAAGGGCTGCAATATGGGCTAGCGGCAAAAAGAAAGGCTTTTATACAATGCAGGATGTTTTAAAAATTAAAAAATAATGATTTTTAATACTAAAGAAGAATTTTTAAAAAATTGTCCCAACGGAAGACTTATTGCGCTAGACGTTGGGACAAAAACTATTGGCATTGCAATTACGGATGATAAAAGGGCTATACCTCTGCCAGTTGAAACATTGGCCAGAAAAGGTAATAAAAAGGATTTTCCAATACTTTTGAAAACGTTTAGAGAAAAGAAAGCAAAGGGCATAATCATTGGACTGCCCATATCATTTGATGAAAATGACAATGAAACATCATTATTTATAAGGAGGTTTGCCAATAATTTAGCAAACGAAACAGACTTGCCTATAGTTTTTCAAGATGAAAGACTATCATCATTTGAGGCTGAAGATTTAATGCTTGATGAGGTGGGCTATAATAGAACAAAAAAAGTTGTTGATAAAATAGCCGCCTCATATATTTTAGAAAGCTTTTTAAATGATTCTACCACTTCCGTTTAATTGCTTTAGCTTATTATATAGTTTTGTTCCAATCTGTGTGCCAGTTTTTTCATTTAAAGCATCTTCTAATGTCATTTTTCTTTTTTCATTGTTTTGATTTATGGTTATATTAAATTTATCAAAGATAGATAATAAACATCCATTAAAACTTTTCATATCTTGTCTTTCTTTAATATAACTATTTATTTCTTGATCTTCTCTTATAATATCTTCTAAAGATTTTGTTATTTTCTCAGAAATCTGCGTACCATTTTTTATTCTTTTTTCAATCTGCTGTTGTAAAAAATCTTGTCTAATATTTAAATACTGTTTTCTTAAAAATAAATCTTCTCTAATAAATCCTTTATTAAACTCTTTTAAAATTCTTGACTCTAAATTTTCTCTTGCATTTTCTAACTGCTTTCTATTGGCCAATAAATTGTCAAATTCATTAACAAGATTCACAAGCCCTTGCAAACTATTATCTTCGTCTAATTCTGTAAGAGTTATAGCAGTGTAAACAGAACTTAGCAAAGTATGCATTGGCCTTTTTTGATTCACATCTTCAAAATTTATTTCAATATTTTCTTTCTGCGTTGTTATTTGTTTTACTCTATTTTTTATTGTATCTAACAAAAATGTTCCTATGTTTGTTCCACTTCCGCTATTGATAA
>CALXXG010000134.1 GCA_944392625.1 uncultured Rickettsiales bacterium | reverse complement strand
AAAATTTAATAAAAACTCTTGAAAATAATTTGATATAAAATAATTATATAAATATAACAATGTGGTAAAAGTTTAGAACAATATAATAATTTTTATAAATTTTTAATAAAAAATAGGTATTTATGCTATTTTATATATTTTATGCAATACCATTGATTATTGGTTTTTTTTGCTCTTTATTTTTTCCTGTTGTTATTTTTTATATAGGAAATAATAGTTTTTCATTTATTAAGTTTAAAAGTTTTTTATTTACAAATAGTTTATCTTTAATTCTTTATTATCCTGTAAATGTATTTATGTTTAAGTTGTGCAATATTGATTTTGTATATCAAAATTATATAATATATCTATATTGTTTAATTATATTATTACAAATTTTTTTGATAGCGATTAGTAAAAAATTTATATATTTTTTATTATTAATAAGTTGTATCTTTATAAATTGTTTAATATTTATGATTAATTGGTCCAAAGAATGTGTTTTCTATGAAAACATTAGAGAAGAAAAAGCTTATATGCTATATTTTGCTGGCATTTTTGGGGTATTGATTATTGGATATATAACAATCCGATTTTTTATTAAGAAAATTTTAATTCTATTTAAGAATTTGTCAACTAAAATAAAAAAATAAAGAATAATAAAAATATACAATCAAAATAAAATTATTTGAATAATTTGATTTATAATATGTTTTAATTGATATTATTAATAGATATATAAAATTAAAATTTAATAAAAATTCTTGAAAATAATTTGATATAAAATAATAATATAAATCATAAATATATAAATATTTTAAAAATAGTTTGTATAAATAATAAAAAATATATTTATGAGGCATGTTATTCTAAATATATTGTTGATACCAATAGCCTTTATTTTATAGACTCCGTTTTGCTTTTTTATTTTTCTTTATGTATTATTAATAATAAATTGTATACTATTTTTTTACTTACTATAGGTTTAGCTATTTTGTATTTTCTTTTTAAGAAAAAAGAACATGTAAAAATTATATATTTTTTAAATTTTATATTCTTGATGTTTTTTTGGGGGCTTGTTTGTTTTTTTACGTAGCGTCAAAACAATAGCAAATAGGATATAGCAAAAATATAAAAATAAGTGTAATGTAAATATTAAGAACGTAAAAATGTATTATTTAAGAAAAGAAATATTATAAGATTATTTGGATTTACTATATAAAATAAATATAGTGATATATTTGTATTATAAAATTTTGATATCTTTAAAATAATTTGTGCAAATACTGTTTTTTATTTAAATGGTTAAAGTTATTTTTGTATTTAATTTTTTGAATTAGTACAACTTTGGTTGTATATTTTTATAATGTGTTTATAAATTTTTAAAAGAAAATTGTTGAAGTAATATTGATTTTTTTAGGTTGATGTGTTTGAATTTTTTTTATAATTATTTTTATTTTTTACTTGATTTATATTTTATTAGAATTAAAGTTGTAAGTAGGAAGAATTATTTAATAAGAAATGAAAAAAATTATAATATCTATTATTTTATTGGCGGTTGCTGGATTTTCAATATTTTCATATAGAAAATATGCAACAGAATGCAAAAAGGTTGATTTTGCTGAAATATTAAATAAAGAATTTATTTATTTTGATAAAGACAAAAAAACTGATATTACGATAGCTTTTTCAAATGATGGAATATTTGGTTTTGGTGGTGTTAATAGGTATTTTGCTGGATATAAACTTGGAGAAAATGGCCAGATCGCATTTTCACCAATTGGAAGTACTATGATGGCTGGTCCACAAGAAAAAATGGAATTAGAAAGACAATATTTTGATTTGTTAAATAATGTTAATAAGATTGAAACATATAAATCAAAGATAGTTTTATTAACAAAGAATAATCAAAAATTAATTTTTAAAGAAAACACAAAAAAAACTAATGTTAAGGATGATAGTCCTGAAGTTATGGGACCTAAAACTAAAATTGAAAATGTTGAATTAAAAAAAGATGGTTCTATGAAAGTTGATAGTGTTTCAAATGAAGATACAAAATAAATAAATTTTTAGTTATTTTATGTTAGACCAGTGAAAAGCTGGTCTTTTTTGTGCATTTAAATCACATACTTATACTTGTTATTCAGTTTAGCTTTATTGATGAGGCAATACAACGTAGTCTTTAGTTTTGTTTGTATAAATTTCATTTGTAAGCCATTAAAATTTGATTGATATAAAAGTATTAAATTATCTTAATAGTGAACTTATGTATCAGTGTATATATTCTATCATACGCTTATTTAAAAACATTAAAGTTTATTATTATTATACCTTACTTCGCTGCGGCAAAGTGTGGTGTGTTTAGGCTGCTATTACGAGTAAACTTGTATGTCATGCCATCTTATTTTCGCTTCAAGACTTCGCAAACCAACAGGTTGATAAAGCAAGCTTGCTTCAGTTTGGCTTTTTGCTCCTGCTTTGTAATTACTTTATATTTATTATACTCTTGCCTATACTATAAAATAAAGGACTAACTCATATTATTTATTAGCAAAATAAACTAAACCACTATTCTGGCTTGGATAGTTTGATAATAAAAAGTAACCCATCAGGTAAGCTGGTGGATTACTGTTTATTTATTTAATATTGTTTTTCTTTTTGTAATCATCTATTGCTTTTGCAATCGCTTCTTCAGCCATTACAGAACAATGTATCTTCAATTTTGGTAGTTCCAATTCTTCAACAAGTTCTTTATTTGTAACCTTTAGAGCTTCTTCAATTGTTTTTCCAATTATTTTTTCTGTCATTAAAGAGCTTGAAGATATTGCGCCACCGCAACCAAATGTTTTAAACTTAGCATCTTTTACTATTCCATCTTCAATTCTAAGCCAAAATTGAAGCATATCGCCACATACTGGAGAACCAACAAGTCCAGTTCCAACATTTTTATCATTTTCATCTAATTTTCCAACATTTCTTGGATTTTGACAATGATCCATCATTTTTTCTGAAAACATATATTATCTCCTTTAATTAGAAAGAACACCAACCTTTTCCATATGGAACCTTGAAGCAATAGTCTCATTACTAATATATTGTAATTTATTCATATCTGTTACTATACATGCAAGAGAACTCAATCCTGTATTTTTAAAATCGCCTTGTACAAAATTTGTTTGAACAATTCCATCAAAAGTTTTCCCTAAATCTTTAGAAACTTCAGCATTTATTTTGTCTGTTATAGCATTTACTGAAGATTTAAAATTAATACTATCATTAATACCTTGATTTTTTAAACCAACAGCATTTCCAGTTTTGATTTCGTTCATAAGCATATTATATAAAATTATATATTAAATATACAACTTATTTATTTAATAATCAATATTTTTCTCTATATTTTTTAAATGTTCTATTTTACACTGATTTTCTAAGTAGTCTTTATAACTTGATATTTTTTGTAATCTTTCTTTATAACAATTTTGAAATTCTTTTTCTCTTAAATTAAGAACGTCTATCTTGTTCATTCTAGGGCCTAATGAAAAATCTTTATTATCTTCATTGTTAAATTTTGCAAGAGAATCAGGATATTTTTCAAGACTAATTTTTGTACAATATATTTTATCATCTATGTTTCTTTGTAAGAGTTTATCATCTACAGTTGCAAAACATTTATTGATTTCTATTATAGCACCTTGGCATTTTTTTAAACTATTTTGGTCTGATACATATTTAATACATTCTTTATCAATAAATAATGTGTCTGTTTGTGGATTTGTTTCTGATTGGTCCTCATATTCAAAAATTTTAATAAGATAATCATTGCTTAAATTTGAAAAATCGGAATTTCCTTTTCTTAATTTTTCTAGATCATCTCTACATTTAAAATAGTCATATTGATTTTCATTGTTTGAATATTGATTTTTAAGCATTATACAATAGTTATGCTCTTTTTCTTCTAGTGAATTATTTATTTCAGCAAGTGCAATTTGTCTTTGTTCTTTTATTCTATTTTTTATTATTCTTCGTAATCTTTTAAATTCTCTTTTATAAAGTTGGCTATAACCATAATTGTCAAATTCGCCACTTATTCTTTGATCCATTATTCTTAATCTGCATTCCCAATATGTTAATCTTGTATCTGGATATTTAAATTCAACACCTTCCATCATACATAGATTGTCATCTTCTATCTCTATTACTTTTATTACTTCATTAGGGATTCTTGAACTATAACATGATGTCAATAAAAATAAGCAAATAAAGTAAAAAAATTTATATGTCTTCCTCATTTAAAAAATAAAATATAACTTCATGTTATAAATTTTATTTGAAATTAAAAAAATATCAACAAATAAATAAAATATTATGAATATATTAAAAAATTCTTCAGTTTTGAATATTAAAATAGATGCAACTAAATTGGCTATTGACCTTGATGATGTGAAAAATTTTCTTAAGGTTGATTTTAATGATGATGACGATTTTATTACGAGATTAATTAAAACTGCATCGGCTCAATGTGAAACAAATATAAATAAAACGCTTGTAGAAAGAACTTATGTTTATTCTTTATATGAATTAAGGAAACAGTTTATCGTTTTGCCATATCAACCAATAAAATCAATAGAAAATATTTCTCTGACAAAGATGGATGGAAGTATTTTAAACATTGAAGATGAAAATTATGATCTTGATATTATAGGTGGTATTGTTAATTTTAAAAGTCTTTTTGACAATTTTTATAGACTTGACATAGAATATAAAGCTGGACTTTCAAATATTGGTGATGAATTGATCCATGCTATGCTTATGCATATTGCTAGAATGTATGAAGATAGAAGCGGATACTCTGCAATGCCTTTAAGTTCAATGAATATTTATAAAAAATATAGAGAGGTGAGATTATAATATGATAGAAAGTGGTGGTATATTATTGGATAGATTAAATAAAAAAATTGAAATTCAACAAAAAACAAATAAAGAAGATGGGTTTGGCGGATTTTCTGAAGAGTGGACTAAGTTAAAAAATACGTGGGCTGAAATAAAGCCAATAAGCGCTTTTGAACAGTTTGAGGCGGAAAAAATATCTGAAAAAGTTACTCATGTTATAACAATTAGGTATTTTGACACATTCAAAACTGACTATAGAATAAAATATTATAATAGATTATTTAAAATTAAAGGCGTAATAAATCCAGAAGAAAAAAATAATATTTTGGAAATTACTGTTGAGGAAATTTTATAATATAAACATTTATTATTTTGCTATATATAAAATTTTGCTTGAAAAATATAGTTTATTTTTTTATAAGTTAAAAAGTTAATAAAGAAATATTAAAATGATAGAAAGAACTTTATCAATCATAAAACCAGATGCGGTAAAAAGAAATTTATCAGGCAAAATAAATTCAATTCTTGAAGAAAAAGGTCTAAAAATAGTAGCTCAAAAAATGATTAAATTGACAGATTTTGAAGCTAGAAAATTTTATAAAGAACACGAAGGAAAGGAATTTTTTGAACCATTAGTTTCTTTTATGACGTCTGGTAGAATTATTGTTCAAGTATTATCTGGAGAGAATGCTATAACTAATTATAGAAAAATAATGGGAAAAACAAATTTTCAAGAGGCTGAAGAAGGTACTATAAGAAGATTATTTGCTACAAGTATCAGAGAAAATTGCGTTCATGGATCTGATTCTCCAACAAGTGCGGATAGAGAAATTCATTTCTTTTTTGCGGAAAAAGATATTTTTTCTGAATAGTTTTTATAATAAATAGAAAATAAATATATGAATATTTTCTATTTTACTAATAATACTATTTTAAATGCAAAATTACTTGATGATAAAAGACTTGTAAAAATGGTTTTAGAAACAACACAATTGCTATCAAATGCGTTGTTTTTGAATAAAATGATATCTCCGTATTCACCAACGCATTTAAAGCATCCGTGTACCATATGGGCAGCAAACTCAAGCGGTAATTGGAAATGGCTAAAAAAATATGGTTTAGCTTTAGCAAAAGAATACACAAAAAGATATAAAAAAATTCATAAATGTGAAGCAATTATTAAATCAATGAAATGTCCTAAAATTAAAGACAAATATTTCTATGAACCTCCGCAATGTATGCCTATACAATATAAATCAAGAATTTGCAGTGATGCCTATATAAAATATTATATAAATGAAAAGTTTAATCCGAGTTACTTTAAGTATGCTGATAAAAAAGTTTTAATTTTTTGGAATAATTTATATAAAAAATATAATATTTTTAATAGGTAAATCCAATACTGGCAGTATTGGATTAAATTTAAGTTATTATTTAAATAATTCTGGGTATTTATTGCTATATTCTTTTTTTAATTCTTCTTCTTTTGTACAAAATCTCTCGTATTTTTTATATAAAGATTGGAGATTATCTTCTATGCCTTTTTCTTGACATTCTTTAATTAAGTTTTTATTTAAAGGATATTGCGCTTCATATGGATTTATTATTTTATTATTAAAATCATTTGAGCTAATAAGTCCTATTTTCTCTTCTATATATTTTAAATGATAGAACTTGCTATAAAAATGATCACAAAATTCATTAAATATTTTTTTACCATTTTGACTTAAATGTATATTAAAAATAATATCTATTAATGGTGTGTATAATTCATTTCTTACTTCACCATCATTAAAATTTATTTCATCAGCCATATTTTTTTTATTTTAAAGTTGTTAATAATATATGGTATTATATAAATTTTTAAGCTTTTGTCAATATTTCAAATGGAAATTGTTGGCGTTCCAGAACGGGAAGGATTATTTTGAAAAATAAAATATTGTCTAATATTATTTTGCCTATTTTGTTCAGTTAATATACTAGATTCTTCTGCAGTTTCATTGATTGCTTCTAAAATTTCATTATTTTGTTCATTTAATTGAGTATGCGTTTCATCGGTTACTATTGTAAATGGTGTATCCATATATCTGTTTGGATTAATAAATTGCTCATTATTGGATTTTGATAAAAAAATATGCCTCTTCATGTTTTTATATATTTTTTATTAAGACATATAATTTATACAATATTATTGAAGCTTTGTCAATAAAATAATTATTGTTTTTTATTTTTATAATTTATTATATAGGTATTAAAAAATATTATATAAAAATGGAAATAAAAATTATAGAAAGAGAAAAAATATCCGTAATTGGAAAAATGGGTCAAGGTGCTGTTGGGAATAGTTTTGAATGGATACAAGATTTGTGGGATGAGGCCAATGAACACTTTAATGAAATAGGCAGTTTAGCTAAAGTTAATAATGATGGAAGCTTTGCAGGTTTTTGGGGAGCTATGTCAAATACAGATGAAACATTTTTACCATGGGATTGGCAAGGCAAATATTTAGCTAGTTGTGAAGTTAAAGATGATGCAGAAGCACCAGAAGGCTGGACTAAATGGATTATTCCCGCTTTTAAATATATAGCTGTAAAATGCAATCATGAAACCTATGGTGAAATTTTGCAGTATATAACAAATAATTATATGCCAAACCATAAATACAGATTGGTTGGTGCAATACAAGAATATTATGACCCTAAAAGCTTGGATGGAAGCTTTTATTTATATTTTCCAATAGAGGCCTTATAAAATTATATATTCTTGTAAATATATATATTCCATCTGTAAAAAACTTTTATTGTTCTTACAAGTTTAAAATCTTCGTTGTCATCAAATGGTATTGGCAGTGAGTTGGCTATTATTAAAGTCTTTTTAGGAAATTTTCTATAGACGTTTAAAAATAACTTCTGTTGCTTTTTTAGTATAAAAGTTAATACAATGTCAAAATTAAAATCGCTGATATTATTTGCGTCGTCCTTTATAAATTTTATATTTTTGTATGTGTTGAAAAATTTTGAAATTCTGTAGGCAAATCCTGATATTTCATAACCTACAAATTCTACGGTTTTCCCTTCTGGAATTTGTAAATTTTTTGCAATGCCAAATAACATTTTGCCATAGCCGCTGCCAATATCTAATATTCTTATATGCTTTTTGTTTGTTTTTGTTATGTATTCCTGTATGTATTCTTTTATTTTTGCTATTGATCTTCTATTTGATGATACTGTGGGTGATATTTTAAATCCTTTGCTTAATATAAAAAGCATGATGATATATAAAGCTAATGCAGCTGCTATTATAAATAATAGCGTTGATATTACTACTGATATTATAAAAGAATAGTTCATTATTTTTTACTTCTTTTTTGTCTATAACTAATTGCTTTGCCTTTTAAATTTATTTGTTTAGCTCTTGCAATAGATAAATCATTTTCGTCAATGTCCTCTGTAATTATTGAACCGGCAGCGGTTAAGCAGCCATCTTTTAAATTAACGGGAGATACCATGACCGTGTTTGATCCGATGAAACAATTGTTTCCAATATTTGTATGGAATTTTGAGAAACCATCGTAGTTGCAGGTGATGCAGCCGGCACCTATGTTTGTTTTGTCTCCGATAGTTGTGTCTCCAATATAGGTTAAGTGTCCTATCTTTGTTCCTTCTCCAATGGTTGATTTTTTGATTTCAACAAAATTTCCTATGTGGGAATTTTTCTTGAGTATTGTTTGTGGACGGATTCTGGCAAATGGACCGACGCTGACTCCTTCCTCAAGTTTGCACTGTTCAAGATAGGAAAAAGAATGGATTACAACATGTTTTTCAACTTTTACGCCGGGCAAAAATACGACGTTTGGTTCTATGACAACATTGTTTTCAATTTCTGTATCGTAGCTAAAGTAAACGGATGTTGGGTCTATAAGAGTAATGCCTTTTGCCATAAATTCTTTTCTTTTATTGTTTTGAAAAATTCTTTCGGCTATTGATAATTCTTCTTGTGAATTAATGCCCATTACTTCATCTTCTGTTCCGATTATGTATTTGCAAACTTTATTTTCTTTTCTTGAAATGCCGATTATGTCTGTTAGATAATATTCTTTGCTTGCGTTGTTGTTGTCAACTTGTTTTAATAAATTTTCAAGCAGACCGCCTTTTATTGCGACTACGCCAGAATTGCATAAGGTAATTTCTCTGACTTCGTTGCTTGCGTCCTTGTATTCAATTATTTCTTCTAATTCGTCGCCTTTTGTAATTAGTCTTCCGTATTTGTTATTTGTGTCTTTTGTGTGGAAACCTAAATCAATTATTGAGGCGTTTGAATTTTGTAATAGTTCAATGATGTGTTTGTAGGTATCAACCTTTACAAGCGGTGTATCGCCATACATAACTAATATGTCATTTTCTTTATGGTCTAGGACGTCAAAACCAACCTGCGTTGCGTGGGCGGTTCCTTTTCTTTCGTGTTGAATGACTGTTTTTGTATTTGATTCTATGTTTTTTGAAATCTCTTCAATATTTTCTTCAGAACAAACAACGCATATTTCTTCTGCGTCTAATTTTTTTGCTGTGTTAATTACGTGGTTTATCATCTCAAGATTTCCAACTTTGTGCAATAATTTTGACAAATCGGATTTCATTCTAGTGCCTTTGCCGGCACCAATTATAATAACTGATAGTTTTGACATATATATAACATTTTAAAATCTGATATAGATAATATATACTCAAAATAATAATTCAATAAAAAAATATAAAGATATATAAACTTATTTATTTCTTGTTTTGCAGGTTTTGTCATGATTTTCAATGCTTTCATATAAAAAATATACTATAAAAATTATTGAATATTTTTAAAATTTTTCAAAAAAAGCTTGAATTGTAAGGATTGTAAAATAATAATATAAACATAAATAATCAATAGAGAAAAAAATGCTTTATCTTTTTTTGTCATTAATAGTAGTTGTAGGTATATTATTATTGTACTTTAGTTATAAAACTAAAACCGATTTAAAAATTGAGGAGCTAACTGAAAATCTGTCTAAAGTATCAGAAGAAAAAAATGAACTTGAAGTTAGATATAATAAAGTTATGAGTGATCTAAAAAAGCAAGAAGAATTAAAAAGAAGTAAAGATTTAGATGAGATGCAGCTTTTATTTACAAAAGTAAATATGCTTGATGATAAAATTACATTTTCTAATGCTTCATTTAAAAGCAAACTTGATTTAATAACTTTATTATTAGAAAATAATAATGCAAAAGTTGAATCTACGCTTGAAACTCCTATTGTTGATGAGGAAGAAAAAACTGCTGATGAATTTAGAGAATTTGAAAAAAATAAAAATTCACAGTTAGAAATGATTAATGAGAAACCAGCAAGCGATATTGCTTTAGATAATAACATTGAGGATAAAAATGCTAATATAGAACAAGTTAATGAAGCTATAGATGAAACTAATAATATAAATGAAAATATTAATTTTGTAGAAAAAAATGCTAATAATAATCCTCTAAAAACAGATTTATCTTCTGAGTTTCAAGACACTGATAAAATAGATAAAATTGATAATACAATACAAGCTAATATTGAAGAAAACAATAATATTAGTGAGAGTGATAATATTATAGATTCTGAAAACAGTACAAACGTTTTACTTAGCAATACAACCAATGATCAATATAATTTGCAAGAGATACAAAATGATACTGAAAAGATAAATGATATCACAGATACTTTTAATGATATAAAAGAAAATAATTCAGAAGCTAATAATTTAGTACCGCAATTAAATACTAATAGTGAAAGTAATATAAGTGCAGATGAAGAAAAAAATATTAAATCAAACAATGCTGATTTATCATTAGATGAAAATTTTCAAGAATCCAACGATTTTAACATAGATGATGAAATCGCAAATGGAAATTATGGAGAAAATAAAAATGATTTAAACAATACAAAAAATGATGATATTTTTAATATAGATTATAATGGATTAAATAACACAAATGAAGAAGGTAGCGAAACAGATGCAGAAACTTTAGAACCAATAGATAGTTTTGATAATCCTACATTAATTGGAAATAATGAAACGGAAGAAAATAATAAGTTATTTACTGCAAACACTAAAGATATTGATGATTTTGTCAACATTGATGAAGATGAAAAATTTTTAGATGATGAAACGAAAAATGAAAAATTGCTTGAAAATGATATGCAAGATGAGAAATTAATTGGAAGTGATGTAAATACTCCAGATAGTGAAGACTTTGATATAAATAGTTTGCATTTACCAAATTCTGATACTGAAACTCTTGATTTAGATATGGATCAATATAAAAATCATGATGAACAATCTAAACTAAATAATGATATTAATGGAAATAATATTTCAAATATAAATAAAAGTCAATTAGATGATTTTGATTTTGATAATATGGGATTAGAAGAACCGAGTGACGATTTAGAAACTCCAAAAGAAGTTATTCTTGATGGTGAAGCTTTAGACGATAAAATTATTCAAGATAACACAGTTGATGCAACACATGGACAACCATTAGTAGAACCTGTATTTGATGAAGAAGATGAAAATGAACCTAAATTTGATAATAGTCCTTCATTTGATATTGATATTCTTGATAATAATGTTGATATTAATAATCAAACTAACGAAAATATTGAAACAAATGAAAATAATGTTTTAGAAGAGGACGTTTTAAAAACTCAAAATGATATAAATAGTGATGATGAATTAAATATGGCATTGAGGGAACTTGGAAATACAAATGATAATTATGGTGAAAATAAATCTGATATTTTTAATAAAGATAATGATTCAGATATCAATATTGAAGGTATATCTGATATAGCTGAAATTGTCAAATCACAAAATCAAGAGGAAAAACATAATAAAGATATAAAAGAAAATCTTGAACCTACAATGGATGGCGATATAGATTTAAATTCTCAAACATATCAAGAAGAAGAGGATTTTCTAAACTCACCAATAAGTAATGACAACTTAAATGCATCTGTATCAGAAAATAATGATGGTTTTGATATAAAAGAAAGTTTAGATAAACTTAGAGCGCAATTAAATGATAAAAATGAAAATGGCGAAAACTAGTTTTTGTGGCTACATATTAAATCCACTAGTTAATATTAGCTGGTGGATTTTATTTTTATTTAATTAAATAAACTTATACTATATATGGAAGAAAAAATTATAAATGGTGCTAAAATTGCAGAAAAAATAAAACTTAATATAAAAGAAAAAATATCACAATTTAGTGACGATAAAAAACCATGCCTAGCCGTTATTATTGTAGGAGATAATCCAGCGAGTAAAATATACGTTAAAAATAAAGAAAAAGCATGTAAAAAGTGTAATATTAATTCATTAAAATATGAGTTCCCAGAAACAACTTCTGAAGATGAAATTATTACTTTAATAGATAAATTAAATAAAGATGAGAAAGTAAATGGCATATTGGTGCAACTGCCATTGCCAAAGCATATAAATGATAAAAATATAATTAAATCAATATCTCCAGAAAAAGATGTTGACTGTTTTAATGCTGTAAATGTTGGAAAATTATTTATTAGTGACTATAATATTGACAATTCTATGTTGCCATGTACGCCAAAAGGTTGTTTAAAATTGATCAAATCTGTTTTAGGAAATAATCTTAATGGAAAAAAAGTATGTATTGTTGGAAGATCGAATATAGTAGGCAAGCCAATGGCGCAACTATTATTAGATGAAAATTGCACGGTAAAAATTGTTCATAGTAAGACTGAAAAATTAAAAGATGAATGTCTTTGGGCTGATATATTAATAGTTGCTATTGGTAAACCAAAGTTCATAACAAAGGATATGGTTAAGGACGGAGCGATTATTATAGATGTTGGAATAAATAGAACAGAAAATGGACTATGTGGAGATGTTGATTTTGATGGGGTAATTGATAAAGTATCATATATTACACCAGTACCTGGTGGTGTTGGGCCAATGACTATTGCATGTTTAATGGAAAATGTATATAATTCGTTTATAAAATGTAATTCTTAATTAGTTTTAAATATAAAATTAATAGCACATTTATAGATGTTTATATTGACTTTTCTATTTTTTATGTGAACATAATAGTACTTTAATTTTATAAATATTCATATGTGGTATATAATTAGGCATGGTCAAACTTTAGAAAATAATTTAGGTATTCAACAAGGACAAGCAGATTCTTTACTAACACTTAAAGGTATTATTCAAGCACAATCTATAGCTTATAGATTATTAGAACAAAATGAAAATTTTAATAATTTTAAGTTTTTATCAAGCCCTTTAGCTAGAGCAAGGCACACTCTGCAAATAATAATGGAAATAGTTGGAGTAGCAGGCAAGATAAATCCAATAGTAGAACCATTGCTTATAAACAGAAACAAAGGTATACTTCAAAATATTGAAAAAGAAAAATTGAAGGATATTTTTCCAGAGGAATATAATAAGAGAGAAATTGATCCATGGAATTATATAGCACCAGGTGCTAGTGAGTCAAAATATCAATCATGCAAAAGGATAGAAAAATTTATTGAAAAATATAAAGATGAAAAAAATCTTGTAATAGTTGCTCATAGAGGGATAAATAGTATGTTAAGACAACTATTAAATGGAGCAACAATTGAGGATATTAAAAATAATGGCGAAAACCCAGATAAGAGTCAAAATTATTTTTATATATGGAATGGAGAAACTATTAATAAAATCTAGATAATTGTAATATTAATTTGATTTTAAAAAAATCTATAATACTATTATATATG
>CALXXG010000133.1 GCA_944392625.1 uncultured Rickettsiales bacterium | reverse complement strand
CCGCCTTCATCCGGCTCCCCTTTTAGTTTTCCTAGCAAGTCAATTTTTCCCTTATCGCCTTTTTGGGCTTTATAGTTGTCATCTTGTTCTTTCCTATTTGCTCTAGTCTGAAGAAGTCTATTCTTTCCTTCGTCTATATCCTTTTTATCTATTTTTACCTTTTGTTTTTTAAGATTAATTTTATTATATTTTATTTCTGGAATTTCAGGATATAATTCAAATGATATTTCAAATTCAAAATCCTTATTATTTTCCAATGTCTTAACATCAATCTTTGGTCTGCTAATAAGATTATAATTATTTTCTTTTATTATATTATTAACCGTATTTTCAACCAAACTTTCTGCAGCATCAGACAATAAAACTGCAGAATACTTATTCTTTATAAACTCCACAGGAACCTTCCCCTTTCTAAAACCATCTATCTTGATTTTATCCTTTTGTTTTTCAGCCTCTGTATCAATAGCTTTATTTAATTCGTCAGAAGATATTTTAACGGCAAACTTTTTTTCCAAGTTTTTATCAATTATTTTTTTAATATCAGTCATTTTTTTCCTTTGTTGTACATCACATCTAAAAATGGTGCGGGTAAAGGGACTTGAACCCCCACGCCTTGCGGCAATAGATCCTAAGTCTATCGCGTCTACCAATTCCGCCATACCCGCAATTTTAAATCGTTTGATTAAATACAAACTTAATATACTTTAAATGAAAAATTTTAAATATCAATAAAATTTTATATTAAATTATCTTTTATTTTAAAAAGTGATATGTCTTGTACAGCTGGCTTTTGTTTATTCAAATTAAGCAATCTTTTTTCTGTTAAAATATAATCAACTTTAACATCGTTATTATTATTTTCTAAAAAATCATCAAATACTTGAAACTCAAATACAACTGCAATTTTTATAGAATTCAATTTTGTCAAAACTTTATCATAATATCCACTGCCATACCCTACCCTATTGCCATAAATATCAACAGCAACAGAAGGAACAAATACGATATTTGGAACTACATTGCCACAATAATTATTAGGCTCAATTATTTTAGTTTTTTTAAATAAATCATTTATTTTGAGGTCATTAAAATCACACTTCCAATCTTTAAAAACCATAGGTTTATTTTTTTCAACAATAGCCGGTAAACATATAAAATTTTTATTATCTAAATAATATTTTAAAATTTTAAAAATATCACACTCATTATTTATAGAAATGTAACCAGCTATAGTTTTATTTTTAAAACTTGTCAAAAAATCATTATTCAAAAAATTCTCGTAAAGTAGGCTATTTAATTTATTAAAAGAAGAAGTAGTGATTTCTTTTCTCTTCTTAAAAATTATTTCTCTAGCTTTACTTTTTAATATCATGGTTAATTAATATTTATATAGATAAACTATTATCAGATATTTCATGAATTGCTGAAGTCAATTCTTTTATTTGCGGGTCTAGGCTTGCTATTGCGGATTTAATTCTATCTATAGCATTTGGAGTTGAAGCTGATGACAACGCAGTTTGTAAAATATTCATTCTTTGTACTAAATCATTAAGTTTATTTTCAGCTTCTTGTTTGCTATTAGCTTCATACTTTTTAAAAACTTTTTTTACATCCTTTATTTTTTCTTTCTTTTCAAGTATCTGTTCAGCAAATTTTTTATCATTCTCAATATTGTTTGTAGTTTTTATATTGTGCTCTTCTAAAATTTTTTTTATTACATCTTTTTCTTTACTTTCATCTTTATTCTTATCGTCTTTTTTATCATCATTTTTTGAATCTGTTTTTTCTTTTTTATTTTTTTCTTCCTTCTTTTTATTTTCTTCTCTTTTTTTGTCTTCTTTTTCCTTTTTCTCTTTTTCTTCCTTTTCCCGTATTTCTTTTTCTTCCTTTTCCTTTAACTTTTTTTCTTCTTTATCTTTTTCTTCCTTTTTCTTTTTTTCCTCTTCAGCTTTCTCCTTTTCTTCCTTTTCTTTAAGCTCTTTTTTATTTTTTTCTTCAAACTCCTTTTCTTCTTTTTCTTTTTTTTCTCGCTCATCCTTCAAACGTTTTTCTTCTTCTTTTTCCTTTTCTTCTATCTCTTTTTCCTTTTTTTCTTCTTCCTCAATTTTTCTCCTATTTTCTTCCTTTTCTCTTTCTTCCTCCTCCTTTTTTTCTTTTTCTCTTTCAGAAGCTTCTTTCTCTTTATTTTCTATTTCATAATTTTTCTCTGTAATTTTGTCTAGAATATCATTAATATCAAGATTAATATTATCAGTAGAAGATAAAAATTCTTCAATTTTTTTTAAAGTATTATCATCAATATTTGTAATTAAATTTCTCTCTCTAGAATCTCTTTGATTTTTTAAAACATCTTCCAATTGCTTGATTAACTTTTTAAAATCAGAAAAGTTTGATAAATATTTATTAAATAACTCCATATTAAATTTTTTACTATGGGGTCTTATAATCCTAAATATATTTAATATATTATCAAAATCTTTCTTTTTCATATAATATTGACAGCATTTCATCCCTATAACATGGGTGGCAAATTAACCATATATTTTTAGCTTTAAAATCTTCTTTAAACAAATCAAAATCAAGCCTTGTTAGTTCTGCGCCATTATTTATATTATAAATTTTTATTCCAAGAATATTAGCAATAGGCAAAGTTGCATAAATGTCCCACATTGAAATATTTTCTTTTAAAAATGCACCTTGAGATATATTAACCAACGTATCAAAAGCATATATATAGGCAGAATATCCATCAATAAAAGTGAATTTATAGTCTTTGATATATTTTGCCGCACTTTTTACTGGAAAATAAACAAGCGAATTTTTATTTAGCTCTTTTTTTTGAAAATATATTGGAATCTTAGTTTCATTTCTCTTAAACGCATTTGTTATATGATATGCATTTTTTTCATCATTATACAGTATTTGATTATAGGCCGGCAAATATATAACACCAAAAACTGGTTTTAAATTTTTATATAACCCTATAGCCAAACCAAATAGGCTGGATCCATGAAAATAAGCCTTAGTGCCATCTATTGGATCAATCGTCCATAAAAATTCAGATTTTGCAACTTTGTCTCTTAATTTTTTTTCCTTTAAAGCTTTTTCATAATAAAAAACATAATGTCCAGAAAAATGTTTTTTTATAAGGCTACTAAACATGCTGCTAATTTTTAAATCAGTTTCTGTAACAATAGAACCATCAGATTTTTCACAACCAGTAATCAATTTCTGCTTAGCTAAAGCCAATTTACCAGCCTTTTTCAAAAATGGAAACAAAATTTCAATATATTTTTCTATCATATTCTATTCTTTAAGAAGTCCATCAACAAATTTATTTAATTCATCTTTCTTAACATTCTCAATCCTTTTAGCGTCTATCAAAGCACAAAGCTCTTCAAAAGCAGTATCAAGATTATCATTAATAATTACATAATCATATTCACTAAAATGTGTAATCGTATTCTTTGCATCCGCCATTCTTTTTGCTATAACTTCCGCAGAATCCGTCCCCCTGCCATTTAATCTATTTGACAATTCCTCTACAGAAGGCGGCAATAAAAATATTCTAATAATTTTAGATTTATCCTTTATTTTTTCAGAAACTAAACGATTTCCCTGCCAATCTATATCAAGCAAAACGTCATTGCCTGCAGCAAACTTATCTTCAACTTGACTTTTTAATGTTCCATAAGATTTTTCATAAACGCCAGCATATTCCAAAAATTCATCATTTGCAACTCTTCTATCAAATTCTTCTTGTGACAAAAAATAATAATGAAATCCATCAATTTCGCCTTCTCTAGGCTTTCTTGTCGTCGCAGAAGTTGACAACTTTATATTATTATACTTATCTAAAAGCATTTTAGCCAATGTTGATTTTCCAGTACCTGACGGTGAAGATAAAACAATCAAAAAATGTTCATATGGTAGCATATTTTTCCTCTAATAATAAATTACAAAATACCAAGTAAATTAACCATTTACTCACATAATAATACAGAATATAAAACACAAATATTAATAATCAATAAATATCATTAAACCACCAACAGAATTATTATAAAAAAATTTAAAACATATTAAAAAAATATATTAAAACTTTATCGCCATAATCAAATTAAATTCTTTGCCTTTCTGAAGATTTGTAGATATAAAAGTAATCCACCGTCCTAACTAGTGATTTTTCATTATATCCATAAAATTCACAATTAATCTGAAGATTTTAAAGATAAAAACACCCCCCCACCAGCTAAGCTGGTGGTTCTTCTTTTTCTTACAGCAAACTGCGCCCGTAAGTCGTCAAATAAAAAAATAAATAAATTTATTTT
>CALXXG010000132.1 GCA_944392625.1 uncultured Rickettsiales bacterium | reverse complement strand
GAAGGAAACGGAGGAACTTTTTAGGGAGGAAAAAGTTGAGAGGATGCAGAATGAGGCTTTTAATATGGTGGGAATTGATAATATTAATAGGGATTTTGAAGAAAAAATTAGTGTGGTTGATGATACTAGAATTGTTGGAATTGTTAAGCCTGTTGGATTTTGGACTTCTTTGATTTTAGGTGATGGTTTGTCAAAGATATTGGGCAAGGCGCACGCTTTGAATAAAAGATCTGGAAAGGGATTTTGGATTAGTATGCTGGAAACTAGGTCTAAATCTATTGGACAGGATAGATATTAATGAGTTTGATGCTTGAATTGTAAAAAGGCATGCGTTTTTGCGCATACCTTTTTAAATACTAGACATACTTATGGATGCTGTATTTGATGTGAATTTTAAAGCCCTAACATTATTTTTGTTTCGTCTATTGCAGATTTAAAAGCTTTGCCTTTTTTGCTGCTGTGCTTCTCAAGATTTTTTGCTAGCTTGATGTTCGCTATTATATCGTTGGCTAAACTTCTGTCGTGTTCTTGTTCTAATTTTTTTGATATTATTTCTAAATCTTGTGATAGAGTTTTTATTTCTTTAAACGATAGGTTTATATCTTTCATTAATGAACTTAAACTATCTATTATTATGTTTGTTCTTGTGCTTTTGCTTTGTGAAATTGTGGTTGAGTAGCTTCTTTTTATTTCTTTAAATTCTTCTATCTCTTGTTTTAGACTGTCGTTTTTAATTTCTTTTTGGTGTTTAGGCAATTGCTTTTGTTTGATTCTTTTTGCTTGTGTCTTTTGGGTTAAACTATTTTTTTTACCTTTTATATGTTTAACTTTTTGTTTGCAATTAAAAATTTCTTTGTCTAGTTTTTTTGTTAAATTTTTAAAAAATATTTTTTGATCAAGCGTTTTATTGTTGTTTATGTTTTTGTTGATAAAGTCTATTATTTTATTATTGCTTAATAAAAAATAATTTTCTTGAGAATTTAATTTTTTTGTAAATTGTTTAATATCTTCGTTTGAAGATTGGATTATATTTTTTAATAATTTATAACACATCATTTCTCTGGTTATTTGTGCTAGCTTTTCTATTTCTTCATTTTTCATGTGTGAAGATAGGTAAATCTCTTTGAATTGTTCAGCATACTCTGCATTTACCAATGTATTAATTAGACACTCGTTAGATTTTTGTAATGGAACGGGTATTTTATTTATAGAATAGTCACCTATAAATTTCCAATTTGAGTAATCTGGCAAGGAATCCATTAAATAAGCTTCTTTGTTTTGCGAAGGTGGTATGAATAAGTAAGCAAAGTGTTTACCTTGAGCGTCATATAATATGATATTTTTTGGAGCTTCAACTCCTGTTAAATCAATTTTATTCTCATTGTTGGTTTCTATTAATAAACCATTGTTGGCAATTATGTTGGATGCCTCTATTCCAAAATCCCTAATATCAGAGTCGCTGTATTCGCTTTTTGGTTTTTTTGTTTCAAGTGCGTTTATTTTTTCGCTGTAACCAGGTAATAGGCTGTCTATGTCATTTAAATAACCGCAAGATAATTTTATTAATGATTCAATGTTTTTTGTTGCCATATTTACCTCTTTTATTGTTGTTCATTGGAGATTATAATGCTATTTTTTATAAAATCAATATTTTATTTAATAAATAAAATATCTTTTTGCTTTTGAATTGGAAGTCTTGCAAATTTTACTAAGGTATGTAAAAACTACTACTATTGATATTTAAATAGTAGTAGTGTTTTATATTTTTTATTATTTATATAATAATGGAAATTTTTCTTCTTTATTTTGTTTTTTATATCTGTGAGCAAAACTATTTGATAATTCAGTATTTCCGCATTCTAGATCTAAATTTTTATCTTGATCGTAATTTTTTAAAAGTATTTTGCTTTTAGGATATAAATTTTTTATATCTGATATTTTTTTGCCATTTTCTATAAAACATTCTTTTACTATTGAAAATGGAGCATTAATAGTATGGTATAAAATTTTAAAAGGCAATTTTGCTGCTTGTTTTACTATGTTGATAGTTGCATTGACTAGTCCATTATTTGTATTTGTAAAATACTTGCTAGACTTTTTTGATTGTATAATATCTTCAGCATTGTTTAAATTTACCATTGTGTATATTGCACAGTCATTTGTATATACATTTTGTTGTGGAACATTAACTTCATAGACTTCGCCATTTTTAAATTTCCAATTTACATATCCTGATAATGAATCCATTAGGTAAAATTTATCATCTTTTTTGTATAATGCAGCAAAATGGTTTGGGGAGTGCAAAATAGTTTTATTTTTATTTATTTTTGATAAATCTATTTCAATATTTTCTTTTAATATTTCTCCATAGATGTTTTGTGAATAATTATTTTGTTGAAAAAATTCTTTAATATTAAAGCCCCCACTTAATAAAATATTGCTGATATCTAAAAAATCATTTCTTCTTAATCCTTGGTTAGTTTTAAATTCTTCAACAAAAAGATTTATTTGGTTATTGTATTCCTCATTATTAAACATAATTTTTTTAAAGTTGTCAATCTATAAAAGTTATATCAAAAAAATATGAACATGTCAAATATATTTAATAAATGCTTGATTTTTTCATAATAAAGAATAGCTTAATCTATGGTTTATATTGAAAAAGTTATGCTAAATAGAAAGAGACGAGTTTTAATTTCATGCTATTCTGAGTCATCTAGAGAAAGATTAAGGACGCTTTTGCTGGAGTATGGGCTTAGTTCTGCTTTTGTTAAAGATTTTAATGAGTTAAGGGGACTTAATGACGGGCAGATAGGGCTTGCGAGACTAGCTATAAAGCATGGTTTTGAATGCAGTGATTTAGTGGTTATAACTGAACAGGATTTATTTGGTGAAAAAATTATAAAAACATCTAGTGATAGTGGAAAAACTCTTGAAAAAATATTAAGAGAACAAAGTAATTTAAATATTGGAGATTTAATTATCCATAAGGATTATGGGTTGGGAAGGTTTACGGGCTTGGAGACTATAGGTCTGAGTGATGTAAAGAATGACTATTTGAGAATTGAATATGCTGGCAAAACTAACCTTTTTATTCCGATAGAGGATTTTGATTTAATTACTAGATATGGCGATTATAATGAGGATGTTGAGCTTGATAGACTTGGCTCTGAAAGGTGGGTTATAAAGAAGAATAAAGTTAAAGAAAAGCTTGAAGTAATAGCTAAGGACTTAATTAAAATTGCGTCTCTTAGAAAAATATCAAAAGCACCAATTCTTGTGCCTAATGAAAATGAATATAAGGAATTTTGCACAAGATTTGAATATACGGAAACTGATGATCAGCTTAGGGCTATAAAGGATATTGAAAGTGATTTTAAAAAAGGCATACCTGCTGACAGGCTTGTATGCGGTGATGTTGGGTTTGGTAAAACTGAAGTGGCGTTGAGGGCTGCGTTTATAGCTGCAAGCAGTGAAAAAAATGCTGTGCAGGTGGCTTTGGTTGTGCCGACTACTCTTTTATGCAAACAGCATTATTCATTGTTTAAGGAGAGGTTTAAATATACGGGCTTGAATGTTGCCAGTATTTCAAGGCTTTCCAGTGCCCATGAAAATGCTAAGACTAGGGAAGGCTTGGAGAAAGGAACTGTTGATATTGTCATTGGAACTCACGCTTTATTGTCGGATAAAATTAAGTTTAAGAATTTGGGTTTTTTGATAATAGATGAGGAACAGAGATTCGGGGTAAAGCAAAAGGAAAAGTTGAAGGAAATTAGTGGCGGCATTCATCTTTTAACTCTATCGGCAACACCAATTCCACGAACCCTTCAAATGTCAATGACAGGCATTAGGGATTTAAGTTTGATTACTACTCCGCCCGTTGATAGGCTTAATATAAATACCTATGTAATGACTTTTGATGAATTGGTTTTAAGGGAGGCTATAAATAGAGAGTTAAACAGGGACGGCAAAGTTATTGTAGTTGTGCCTAGAATTTCTGATATTCCTCAGATTGAAGCTAAATTGTCCAATGCATTGAAAAATGTAAAGTATAATATAGCCCATGGACAAATGAGTGGAACGATGTTGGATAATATTATAAATGATTTTTATGACAATAAATTTCAAGTATTAATCGCAACTACTATTGTGGAAAATGGCCTTGATATTCCAAAGGCGAATACTATAATAGTATATAGGGCTGACAGGTTCGGTTTGTCCCAATTGCATCAATTAAGGGGTAGGGTAGGGCGAGGCAAAGAAAAGGCCTATGCCTATCTTACAACTAATCCAACGGACACTATAAGCGAAAATGCAAAAAAGAGATTAAAGTCTATTGAATCAATACAAGAAATTGGTGGAGGTTTTGCAATTGCCAGTGATGATATGGAAATTAGGGGAAGTGGAAATATAGTTGGCGAAGAACAATCGGGACATATTAGAGAAGTTGGTGTTGAATTGTATAACCAGATGTTGATTGAAGCCGTAAATAAAATCAAAAGCGATGGTGATTTTAAACTTCAAGAATATGATTTTTCGCCTCAAATAAAGCTAAATGTTTCTACAACTATTGATAAAAATTATATTGATGATGTTGTGCTAAGGCTGAGCTATTATAAAAGATTGGCTGATGTAAAGGATGAAAAAGAAAGGACGACAATTCTATTGGAAATGGAAAATCGTTTTGGAAAAGTTCCGGAAGAAATATACAATCTATTGGAGATTGCAAAATTAAAATCGTTGTGCAAAGAATGCGGTATAAAATTGCTTGAGTATAGAGAAAATTTTATAGATATTACATTCTATAATGATAAGTTTAGAAATCCTGATTATTTAATCAAACTCATTAAAGATGGAAAAGCAAAAATGTTCAAACAAAATGTGCTGAGCTTTCCTGCGGCTAAGAATAATCTGTTTGAGAATATAGAAGATATATTATGGAATTTAAAAAATGCTTAGATATTATATTGAACTTATAAATTATGTATTTTCTATTGACAATATAAAATAAATGTTAGACTATTTTACAGTATAATATTTTTTGTGTTTATGTGGTATATTTTTAGACATGGCGAAACTTTGCACAATAAAAATAAAATAAGGCAGGGCAGGTGTTCATCAATGTTGTCTTTAAAAGGTGTTGATCAGGCAAAATCCTATGGCTATAGGCTATTGGAACAAAAGGAAGATTTAAATAAATTTAAGGTTTTATCAAGTCCAATGGTTAGAACAAAAGAAACGGCACAAATCATATGTGAAATAACTGGGCTTGATGCGTATGAAAAAATAAAAGAAGAAGAATTGCTTAATGAATCTGACCTAGGCATTTTTACTAATATACCATTTAAATTGGTTCAAGAAAAATATGATAAAAGTCTATATGAAATTAATGATATATGGAGTTATAGATATCCTGAGGGTGAATCATTTGATGATGTATACGAACGAATATTAAAATTTATAGATAAATACAAAAATGAAAAGGATCTATTGATTATTACTCATGGATGTTGTTTTGCTTTTTTTAAGTCCATTCTATCTAAGCAAAGCAAAGAAAGTTTAACTAAAGAAGTATTGAGACCTAGTCAAAACTATTTTATAAAATATGATGGCAAAAAATTAGAATTAATTTAATTCTGTGGTTTTTTGACTGATGGTTAAAAGTTCTTTTATACGTTGTTTTTCTAGCATTTTTGTAAAATATGATAATTCTTTTTGAAAATTATCATAGGTCGTTGGTATTTTTTCCTTTGGGTTTATTTCGCCTTCTTTTGCAGAATCCTGGGCTTTTAAAACTTGTGATACTCTAAACTTTTGCTGCATTGTTCTTATGGTATTTACTGTTTTTGGCAATAATTTTTGTGGTTTTTCGTATTCTGTTTTTGGCGGCAAAATCAATTGTTCCGCATGGTCTTCAGTTAAAATCATTTCTCTAGTTATAACTTTAATGTTTTTGGATGGTATATCAGGAAATTCAATAAATTGATTATTGGCTTGAAGTATTACTTTTCTTATGGTTTCGTATGATTTAATGAAACTTTCCTTTTCTACATTTCTAATAACATCGCCGCGGTTTTTCATTTCCAACATTCTATAGTTTACTGATATCCAACTGTCTATTGGGTTGACATCTAAAACATTTATTTCTATTGAAAATCCATTTTCCTTTGCCTGTTTTATAGTTGTATTTACTGAGTTTTTATTTAAGAATGTATTTTCTAGTAAAAAATTTATTTTTTCATCTAAACATTTAGCTATCAACAGTTGAATTAATAAATTTTTAAAATATCTTGTTTTAAGTTCATAGTTTTTTGGATCTTTCATAAAATCGTTGTGTTTTGGATGAAATTTTCTGTAATCATCTCCATTTATGAGAATCATATTTTTCTTTTTTAAAATATATTCTCTTAGGGACGTCTTTCCTGAGCCGGGTTGTCCTATTGCGTATATTAATTTTGGCTTATTTGATGGTGTTTTTAAACTATTGTCTAAATCATTCCACAATTTTTCAAATGATTTTAGAACATCGTCAAAATTTTCAACCTCAGCTGCTTTTTTATCGCAGCTTTCTTTCAGTTCGTTTATTTTTGTCTTTAACATATTATACCACTTTTTATGCTAAAAAAAGGAATTATTTCTAATTTCTTCATAAATTATTTTATTTGATCTATCGGCTTTCCATTTTGATCCCAACCTTCAAATATTGATTGGTTGGCTTTGCAAACACTATCAATTTCTTGCCATTGTTTTAACAGTTCTTCCATATACATTAATGGAATCATATTATGAATATCAGAACCGCCGTTTAAAGGTTCCGGATGGGTTTCAATAAATAATCCGCCAACCATGCCGCTTGACAATGCTGCTCTTGCCATAAATGGCGCTAATTCTGCTTGTCCGCCGGATGATGAACCCATAGCTGCCGGCTTCTGAACTGAGTGGGTTGCATCCATTATTACAGGATAACCGGTTTGTGCCATTATAACAAAACTTCGCGGATCAACAATTAAATCTCCATAGCCAAAAGATGTTCCTCTTTCTGTTAAACATATATTGGTGTTTCCAGCCTCTTCAAATTTTCCTATAATATTTTGCATTTCTGCAGGCGCCTGAAATTGTCCTTTCTTTAAATTGCATGCTTTTCCAGTCTTTGCCATAGCTACAGATAAATCTGTTTGCCTTATCAAAAATGCTGGCTGTTGAAGCATATCAACGTGTGGTGCTACTAACGCCGGTTGTTCATTTGTATGAACATCTGTCAATACCGGAACTTTGAAGGTTTTTCTGAGCTCCTCAAAAATTTTCATACCTTCCTCAATGCCAATGCCTCTTTTGCCATTTATTGAATTTCTATTTGCTTTGTCAAAGGATGCTTTAAAGATGTAGTTAATCTTTAATTTTTCTGTGATTTTTACTAATTTTTCACAGATTTTCATTGCTAAATCCCTTGATTGCAATTGGCATGGACCAGCCATTAGTGTGAAAGGCAAGTCGTTTCCTATTGTTATTTCTCTGACTTCTCCACCACCAACTTTGATATGTTTAAAGATCATATATGCCTATTTTATTAAACTAGAGAAATTATATACTTTTTTTTAAAAAAGTCAAACTAAAACTTCTATTACATTTATTATTGCATTCATATCTTTCTTTGAGTATCTTTGATCTATAGGCAGAAGCATTAGATTATTTTTTAAATATAGTTCTTCGCTTGATAAAAATTTATCTATCTGCGGCCAGCATTCAACTAAATAAACGATATTTTTTAATCTTTCAATTATAGTTTTATCTTCATTTAGATATGGGTAAAACATTGGCACGTCATCCTTTTGAAGTTCAATATTTAGTTGGTTGCTATTTTTTAAAAAATCATTTAATATATTAAAATTTCTAAGTCTAATATTTTTGCATTTTGTATAGTTTATATTATCCAACAGAGCCAATGTTAAATTTGACATTTCCTGCATTGGCATTTTATCTATTCTTAATTCATTTTTTATAAAATTTATATAACTGCTTTCATGGTCGCTGTCATAGGCTTTTAGCAGATGTATGGAAGAATGATAGGATTTTGATTTTTCAAGCTTTATATTTAATTTTTTATCACACCATACCAAGCCTCCGTCTGGAACTCCAAAAAATTTTCTTAAGCTATAAAAACTAGCTAAACATTTTTGATGACTATAGAAGGCTTGCGTATTGTCAATTATAAGATTTTTATATTTTAATTTTAAAAATTCTATTTGTCTGTCGCATATGCCGAAATAGTTATTGTATAGTATATAATCGCACTTCTCAAAAGTTTGTATTGGAAGAAAATTTTTATCTATATGATAGAAATTTATTTTGCAATTTTCTTGTTTTAAAATATCCCATACAAATTGGCATGTATAGTATGGCACTGCTATTTTGTTAATATTATAGGCTTTTATAATATATCTTAATGCATTTCTGCCGGAGTTTAATAATATTTTATCCTTAAGCCATTTTTTAGATAATTTTGCAGTTTCTAGCTCAAAAAAATTTCCTACTTGTGCCATTTTATTACCAAAACAATTAACATATTAAAAAAATATTGATATATGCTTAAAAATTGTATAAAATAAATTTATATACCAACATAGTTTTATATTATGGAAACAAATGAATCAATGAAAATTTTTAAAAATGGAATTAAAATATTTGTTAAGAATATACCTAATTCTAAGCAAATATATTCTGATATTGCGTTTAAGCTTGGCGCTTCTTTTGAGGATGAAAGCAATAATGGTATTTCGCATTTTTTAGAACATATGATATTTGAATTAAATCCTAGAACAAATAATGGTTTTAAAGAAAAGTTTGAAGAATTGGGAGCTGAAAGAAATGCTTGCACTGGATATTCTGAAATAAAATTTAATTTGATTTCCGGAAAAGACCAATTTATTGAGGCTTTCACCTTGATGGCTGATCTGATTAAAAATACAAGTTTTGATAATAATGATAGAAATTTAGCAACTTTAAATAAACAGAAGAAAATTGTTTTAGCAGAGAGAAGAGCAGCAAATTCCTCGCCAAAAGATATTGAAGTAAATAATATGAGGGAAGCCATATTTAAAGATACTGTATTTGAAAAACATGTTTTAGGCACGGAAGAAAATATTCAAAATATGGATTTAAATAAATTAAAAAAATGGTATGATCAATTTTTTATACCAGAAAATATGAGTGTTGTTGTTGCTGGGAATATAACATTGGATGAAGTGAAAAAAATAGTTATAGAAAATTTTGATGGCAGGTTTGCAAAAAATAGTAGTGATGAAATTCTGCTAAAATTTGAAGAAAAAATTAATTATGTAAATCAACACAGTAAAATAAGCAATAAGTCGTTATTGTATAATATAAAAAATAACAAAAATGATCCGGATATTAAATTATTTTTTGATTGTTTTGAAAATAAAAATAAAAAAGTAGATATTTATTTTATTAAAAATATTTTAAATAAAAAACTTTTTGACAGACTCAGAGAAAAAGAAAAATTAGTATATGATATTAATGCAGCTAATGAAAATTATTTTGACAACAATATTTTTTATATAAATGCTACTGCAATAGAACGGGATAATGTCAGCAGATATTTAAATTGTGTTGCGGATACTTTTGCGGAAGTATTACAAAACGGAATATCTGATGAAGATTTTGAAGAAATTAAAAAAAGAGAAAGAAATAATTTTGATATCAATATGGATAGAGAATCTGTTGATACATTGCAGAAAAAATTTCTTTATAGAGTTGGAGACACCAAATATGAATATATACCTGAAAGAAATTTTTTTGCATAATCATATTTGTAATGTCAGCAAAGAAAGTGTTATCAATACGTTTAAAGAAATTTTAAAAACTCCTTTAAGACTCGTTGTATCTACATCAGATCCAATTAAAAATATTAATATTAATGAAGTTAAAGAAATGTTTGCCATAGAAAGTTTGATGGCAAGAGATTATGATAAAAATATTAGGGAAAAGTTATTAAATAAAGCTGTAGAACATGAGAGAAAAACAAATAGGTTTATCATAGACGATTTAAAACTTATAGAAAGAACTCTATTTAATTTAATAGAAAAAAAATTGAAGCAAGTCGTCTGCACAAAAGAATCGCTATATAATGATTTATATTTAAATTTTGTTGATGGTTTGAACAATTTAAGGAAGGAATTTATTGAATTAAATAATGGAAAAAATAAATTTTTTGACAATAGCAAAACTATACAATTAAAGACAAATAAAATGCCACTGCTTGTTGATACTTTAATTAATAATGTTTCAAAAGAAGAATTTATAAAATTGCTTGAAAACGGTTTTGCTAAATATGTTGGATTATCTGATAATGAATTATATTCTAATTTGCCAAATTTTGATGATAAAAAAGATTGGCTTGGAAATTCTGCGTTCTCATTGATTGCTTTAACCTATTTAATGAATATATCTTCTATTTCTGATGTGCCTTTGAATGAATTGCTTGCAAAAAATTCTGAGTATATTTCATTAAATGGCGATACTATAAAAGTTTTAATAAAACCAATTTATATGTCAGCATCTGATGTTGAAAATTATGAGGCTATAGCAAAACAGAACTGTAAATCTTCTTTAGTTAAAATAGATAATGATAATGTAAATAATTCTAAATTTTTTACTGTTGGCAAAGGATATGAGTTTGGAGGCTATCAAAATCAATCGTGCAATGATGAACATAGAAGAGAAGATTGTTCATCGTGGATATGCGGACTAACTGGCATAAAAAGAATGTCAACAGCTGATATGGTTAAATTGTCTAATAATAAAAATATTAAAACAGTAAATTCTGATGATATTAAACCTGGAGATATAATGTGCTATAAAGGACATACTGGCATTGTATCTCAAAAGAAAAATAATGAAGTAGTTAGAGTTTTAAGCTATGCGCGCGATGTTCCGAATTATGAAGGGGTAGGCTATAAAGATTTTAAAATTAATGACAATGACAAACCTCGCAAGTTTTTTAGGCTTATATAAATATTAACCACTATTGTTTCGGTTAATATTTATTAGCTAAGAGTTTAAAAGTTTATTTAATTATAGGAATTGTTAAAGTTAAAACGCCTTTGTTTAAAACTTGTTTTACATCCTTTAGTGTAGCTTTAGTCTCAGGAACGTTAAAGGATCTAGAAAAATTATAATAGGATTCCATAGTTGAATGTTCATCCTTTTTCTCATTCAATTTTGAAAAGCTAACTGTCATTATATTGTCCTTAAATTCAACCATTATATCTTTTTTATCAAGGTTCATAGGAACATTAATGGTAGCTATAAATTGATTATTTTCTTTATCATATTTTTCTTGAATTGAAAAAGAGAAATCATTCATCACATTAATTTTATTTCTATTTCTGTTATGATGAGGAAAATCTTTTTTAGGCATTGGCTGCTCATCATTAAAAATTTTTGGAGGTAGTTTTTTCTCTAAATTTGGTTTTTCACGCTTAAGATTCTTTCTAATTTCCTCACGTCTTCTTTCTATATGCCTTTCATCATCATTAAACCAAAAATCATGATCTCTCATAAAGCGTTCTCTCAACTTCTTAAAATGAGATTCATCATCAAAAAAATCGTGCATTTTTCTTCTAAAAAAGAAATCATCTCTTCTATTGTCAAAAATATCTTCAACTCCATAAGTCCTCATAAAAATAAAGCGGCGAAGTCTATTTATTTTTTGATTTTGATAAAATTGGAATGCTATTATAAAGATTAAAAGGAGAATAACAACTATCTTATAATCTATTTTTTTAACTGATTCTTTTACTTTGTCTAACATGTTACGGAAAAATTATTAAACTAATTTAATAATAGAATTGAGATTTAAAAATACAATATTTTTAATAAATAATTGAAATTATAAAAATAATATATATCATTATTATGTTCATTAATTAGTTTATTTTGTTATGTCTAAATCAATGTTTATTTGTCAGAATTGTGGTGCAGTATTAAAAAAATGGTCAGGACAATGTCCGGAATGCCATGAATGGAACACAATAACAGAAGAGAAAGAGGAGGGTGGGCTCATAACCCACAATGAAGCAACTGGAAAAATCAATAAAGAAGATGGGACTCTTTTAAATTTTGAGAGTTTAGATAAGGAAATAAAAGAATGTCCTCGTGAAATCATTGGCATTGGCGAATTAGATAGAGTTTTAGGCGGCGGACTTGTCAAAGGTTCGGCAGTTCTTATCGGCGGTGATCCGGGTATTGGAAAATCTACTCTGCTATTGCAAACATTGTGTGCATTGGCAAACAATGGAGTAAATTGTATGTATATTTCAGGTGAGGAAAGCACCAACCAAGTTAGAATTAGAGCCGACAGGTTAGGACTCAAAAAAGCGCCAATTAAACTTGCATCCGCCACATCCGTAAACGACATACTAAAAAGCATTGCAAAAGAATTACCATCTGTGGTTGTAATTGACTCCATCCAGACAATATTTTCGCCGGAAATATCCGCTGCACCCGGCACTGTTTCACAGGTTAGAACCTGTGCCAACGAGCTTGTAGCCCTCGCCAAAACAAAAGACATAACAATGCTAATCGTCAGCCACGTCAACAAAGACGGGCAAATCGCAGGACCTAAGGTTTTAGAACACATGGTTGACACCGTCCTTTATTTTGAAGGCGACAAAGACTACCAATTTAGAATACTCCGAAGCATCAAAAATCGTTTCGGTGCCGCAAACGAAATCGGCATATTTGACATGGGCGACAGCGGACTCATGGAAATCAAGAATCCATCCGAGCTTTTCCTATCAGCAAGGCAGGACGCCGTCAGCGGCAGCGTCGTATTCGGCGGCATAGAAGGCACCCGCCCACTTCTCGCTGAAATTCAAGCCCTCATCGCCCCATCCTACATGCCAATGCCCCGCCGCGCCGTCGTTGGTTGGGATCAAAACCGTCTATCCATGATAATTGCCGTCCTCGCCAGCAGATACGGACTCAACCTCCTAGACAAAGAAGTCTACCTCAACATAGTCGGCGGACTTAAAGTAGACGAACCCGGCGCAGACCTGCCCGTCGCCCTTGCCCTAATATCCGCCGCAAAGGACAAGCCCGTTCCCAAAGACTGCATGGTCATCGGCGAAATAGGACTTTCCGGCGAAATCCGCATGGTTTCCCAAATTGAAGCAAGACTCAAAGAAGCACAAAAATTAGGCTTTACAAAAGCCATCGTCCCAGAGGGGATATTCAATATAAAACAATTTAAGCCAGAGAAGTATAAGATAAAGATTTATCCGGTGAAGCATATAAGGGATGTGGCAAGGTTTATGAATGGGAATATAAAATAAAGAATAATAAATTATTCAAAGTTTAATCAGTTTATATACTAAATTTTTTCATTAAAAATAATTGTTTCTTTATACGGAATAAATATATTTATAATTTCATTTAGATTTATAAAATCCTCTCTAATATCATTTCCAATCATATATGCTTTTTTAATATTATGTTTATTTATAATTTTTTTTAAAAAATTAATATCATTCTTCGTATTATTTATTGATGTGTATATATACGAAAATTCTAGATTGTGCAAATCTTTAATCTGTTTTATATCTAATAATAATTTTTCTCTTGATGAATTTGAAAGTATTATTATGTTTTTATTTCCATGGATTTTATTTATTAAATTTACAACATCATATCTAATTGTTAAATTTTTTCTATATGTCTGCAACAATAAATTATAGTCAATATTGTTATCAATGGCTATCTGCTTTCTTGATTTTTTTTGATATATTAATTGTTTAATTAAATCTAAATTATTACACCTCAACTCATAAAATGCTTTTAGCCAAGCATTATTAGAATCAACTATTGTTCCATGAAAATCTGATAACAAAAATTTAAACATTATTTAGAACCTTTTCTGAACCACTCTTTAATATATACTTTGCATTAATTTTATACCCGGTAACTTGTTTAATAAATGAGAGTTCATCTTGATAAATATCAGAATAAATTTCTATAACATCAGCATTTAATTTATAATCAATATTTCTGCCTATTCTGTTTAAACATTCTATAATAAGATTTTTATCAAATATTTTTTTGCTACTAAAACAATTGTTGTAATTTAAACATTTTTTGCAATTTTCTATATTTTTTTCTTTTAAATAATTTAAATTATAGTCGCTTTTATTTAAAAAGTATGAAATAGCACAGCTTGTATTTCTAAACAATAAATAGTTTTTGTTTATTTTGTCTTTAATATTTTTTATATCGTTCCAAATATCTAATGGTAGAAATTTGTGATCAGTTTTTCCATTCCAATCATAAAAATTAGCCCCATATCCTTCTAATATTTTCTTCAAATTATGCGTTAAACGTATACCAGATACAACACTTCCATCAAAGTTATTATTTACTTGAATAAACAATTCTTCCAATATTTTACTATCAGAATTCAAACCTCTTACTATTGGTCTCCAATATTGAACTATTTTAATATCTGTATATTTTTTTAATAATTTATTTTCTTCTACAATTTTTTTTAAGTTTTCATTAGTAGATGTTGGTTCAACTTGTTTTGGCATACCTGATAATGTTCTGAACAAAAATACGTTATTATTATTTAATAAATCATAATCAATATTATCACCAAATGTTAATTTGGATATAATAATTTTTGGATTTTTTATATGTTTATCTTTTAATATCTTTAATATTTTTAAAGTATCATACTTTAAATTATTTAATAGTGGCTCACTTCTATTGTTAATAAATATTGGAATATTCATGTGATAAAAACGATGTTGTATTAATGTTTTTACTAATATATCAGACAGAAATGTTTTTTCTATAATCTTTTGAAATTCCCCAACTATGCAGTATTTGCAGCCAATATTGCATCCTAACTGTGTATTTATTGAAATTCCTGATTTTAAGTATTCTATAGCCTTTTCTTCCATAAGCGTATTCATGTTTAATTATAAAACCTAATCAAATTTTCATTATTTTTGCTGATTATTTTAACTGTTCCACCAATTGGAAATGTAAAAATTGGTTGTGTATGACCAAAATTAGCATTGCAAATTATAGGAATATTTCTTAATTTGTCCCTATGCAAGTCAACAACAAATTTAATTTTTTCAATGTTAACTTGATTATCATTATTATCCTCTGGCTTTTCAAAATCACCAAATACAATAGCTTTTACTTTATTAAAATTTTTCTGCTGAAGCAGAGATTGAAATATTCTTCTAAATATTAAATCATCAGAAGATATACTGTCAGAATCATTTTCTAAAAAAATTACAGAATTTTTTAATTGTGGTAAATATTCAGTTCCAAACAATAGATTAAATGTTGATAAATTTCCACCAATTATAATACCTTCTGCTTCTCCATCTTGTAATGAAATCATTTTTTCTGATACTATATCTACTTGATTGTTATCACAAATTATTTTTTTAAAATACTCAGTCATATAATCTATATTGTCGTATGCAAAACTCCCAAAAAAAGGACCGGAGTATGTAATCAAATTAGTTTTTGCATATACGGCATTATTTAAAGCAGTAAAATCAGAAAAACCACAAAAAATTTTAGGATTATCTTTTATTAATTTATAATCTAGATAATCTAACAATTCATTTGAGGTATAACCTCCATAACAGGCTAAAATAGCTTTTACATTTTTATCCATAAAAGCATTATGTATATCTTCAACTCTTGATTTTATACTTGAAGTCTTGAATAGATCATATTCATTAACATTTTTGCCAAAAGATATTTTAAAACCTAAATCCTCAAGTTTTTGTCTAGCCTTTAAAAGTTTTTCAGGCTTCATAAAATACATTGAACGTGATGGAGCAATTATTCTGATTTCGTCCCCATGTTTTAGTTTATTGATATTTTGCATTATTTTTCAACAACCTCCCTTACACTATTTTTATTTTGCATAATCATAAAAATTCTATCTACGCCAATACATAATCCAGTCGATGGTGGCAGACCGATTTTCATTTTATCTAAAAAATCTTTATCTAGATCATTCTCATTCTTATTATTCTGTGTCAAACCAGAGAGTATTTCATTATAATTAATTTTTTCTTCACAAATATGAGCTATACCCATGCCTCTGTATATTAATTCTGCATCTTCAGCTGTTTCGTTATTATATGAAATAGTTAATGGAGACCATTCTTTTGGTGGATTTTTTAAAAAAAATGGACCATCCATTTTTTTAATTTTATTTTTATATATATACTTTCTAGTATTTTCGTCCATTAATTCAAAATTATAGTTATTCATTAAAAATATATCATGCATTGTATAAGTTGGGATATCAAAAAAGTCATGAGAGCTAAATAGTTTTCCAATATCTTTCATAATAGTTTTTACTATATTTATGCCGTCATCCAACTTATAATATGGCATTTGAGCTTCAACAACCGTATATTCATGAAAGTGCGTTTTTGATTGGCCCATATTTCTAAAAACTTTTCCTATTTCAAATACAGCTAATTGTGTCTCAGCTACTATCTTTTTCAACTCCATCTCATGCGTAAATTTAAGATAGTATGTTCTCTTATATATATCATTTGTTTTAAATGGCTCTATTTTAGATGTTCCTCTAAACTTTCCTAAAATTGGCGTAGAAACCTCAATAGCATTGATATCTTTAAAATTATTTCTTATTATATTTATTAATCTATTTTGCAATACTATAAAATCTTTTAATTTTTTATTAAATTTAGGGACTAGACATTCATTTAATATTTTAAAATCATTAACAGAGAAAAATTTATTTGCAGAATTATTTTGTTCTTCACATACGTTGACTTCAATTATATCGCCAATTTTTGGCAATTGAATTTTTGGTTTAAAAAAGATCTGTATTTTTGATGATTGAGTTTCCAAGTCTGCAAATGTGCCATTCTTATGACTTCTTTTTGTTAAAATTCTTCCATTTATATCCATTTATTATTCCTAAGGTTGTTGATATCTGCTGTGATTATGTAAAATTTCTAAATATTCTTGTCTTGATAATCCCTCAACTTTGTGAAAGAAATAGTTATCTCTTTCAAAAACTTTAAAATCATCAATTGAATTAAAATCTTTAACAATAGATAAATCGTTATACTCCTTCCAACGAGATGATATTTTATATTTGTTAACAAAATCCATAGTATCTTTCACGTCTTTTGATGTTTGATTTGGTAAACCCAATATTAATAATGCTCTCGGTTTTATATTGTTTTTGAGAAGAATATTAAAAGTCTCTTCTATTTTCTCTTTATATATTATTTTTCTAATATTTTTTTGTATAGTGTAATTTAACGTTTCTATACCCAAAGAAATAGTTGTGCAACCAGCTTTATTCATCTCTCTTGCTATATCATTATCTATACAGTCTATTCTAGAAACAGTCTTCCATATTACATTTTTTTTAGTTTTTTGAATTGACTTACAAACTTCTATGCACCAATCCTTATCCTCGCTAAAAGTAGTAGCATCTAAGTAATATCTCTCAAAATCATATTTTTTGAAAAAATCATAAAATTGTTTTGGAGGTCTCTGATACATAATTTTTCCTGGGAAAAACCTCTTTTCTTGACAAAAAGAACAATTTCTCAAACATCCGAATTGAGTATTTAATTCTATTTGATTATTA
>CALXXG010000131.1 GCA_944392625.1 uncultured Rickettsiales bacterium | reverse complement strand
AAAAATCCACCTTCATTCTTGTTGGCTTCTTTTTTTTTTTTTATTTTATCAAGCTTTAAATAAAGTTATTTTTCTTCTGTGCTTGAAGGTTTAGGGATATCAACTGTAACTTTCACAAACATATCCCCTCTTCTGCCGCCAGAATTTAATACCGGCATGCCTTTGCCCTTAAGTCTAAATTTAGTTTGACACCTTGTACCTTCAGGTATTTTAACAACCGCTTCACCACCCTCCATTAGTTTTACAGAAATTTCTCCTCCAAGAATAGCTGTTGATACAAGTATTGGAACATCACATATCAAATCATTTCCATCTCTTGTAAAGAATTTATCAGGTCTTACCGTGATAAATACATATAAATCGCCATTTCTACCGCCTTTAGTTCCAGCTTCGCCCTCCCCTGCTACTCTGATTCTGCTTCCATCCTGAACGCCTGCAGGAATTTTTACGCTTAAAGTTCTACTCTTGTTAATTCTTCCGGCACCTTTACATTCATGACAAGGATTTTTATTGATTTCTCCTGTTCCGCCACATCTTTTACATGTATTTTCAACTATAAAAAATCCCTGTTGTCTTCTAACAGTTCCTGTTCCGCCACAATCCGGACATACTTCTGACTTAGATCCAGGCTCTGCGCCACTTCCATTGCACACAGGACAAACGACAGGAGCTGTAAAACTTACATCTATTGTTGTTCCTGTAAAAGCTTCCTGAAGAGTTATAGTAGCATTGTATCTTAAATCAGATCCATCTATACCATGGCTTCTTTTTTGTCTGCCGCCACGACTAAAACTGCTTCCGCCAAAATCTCCAAAAATATCACCAAACGCTGAAAAAATATCTTGAAAATCATTAAAGTTTGCATGTTGAAAGCCGCCAAAGCCACCTGCACCAGCACCACCCATACTCTGATCAAATGCTGCTTGTCCATATCTATCATAGGCAGCTCTTTTGTCTGGATCTTTCAATATATCATAGGCCTCTGCAGCCTCTTTAAATTTAGCTTCAGCTTCCTTATCACCAGGATTTCTATCTGGGTGATATTCCATAGCTTTTTTTCTATAGGCCTTCTTTATTTCATCCTCTGTTGCTGTTTTTTCAACACCCAACACTTCATAGTAATCTCTTTTTGCCATTTTTGTCCAAAAATATTTACATTATAATTCTATAAAAATATATAGTATACTTTTAAAAAATTTCAAGATTATTTTAAAGAATTATTATATTGTATAAAAATCTTAAAATTTTGTAGCCAAATTATATTATAAAACTTTACATTAGTTATTATATATTTAATACCTTAAAAACTTTCTGCTATTTAATTTTTCATTCTTTTTACAATCTTTTTTAATTAATTCTATTGCTGCGTTAGACAAGCATTTTCTAATTTTTATATCATTAATATATCTTAAACGTCTTCTAGATTTTTGCAATCTGATTTGCCTTTTTCTGTAAGTTAGAACAGGTTTTTCTTTTGATATTTCATAAAACATATCAAAAGTCATATTTGCAATATTTGTATCAAAGGCTAAATTTTCAGGATTATAACTATTACTTTTATCTTTCTCTACATTTAACATTAATTCATGTTCATAAAATGATAGCTTGGATTTTATCTTTTGATATTCTGTCGTATTATACTTTATCATATCATCATCCATTTCGCTGATTTCTTTTAGACAATTAGTATAATTTTTAATATCTTTAATATTATTAGCATTGTATATTGTATTGCTGGAATATTTATTATATAGGTTTCTTAAAAAATCTAGTGTTTTTCCACTAATTACAGAACCAGCTAATGCAGCAAAGTAAGCGCAGGTACCTCCATTTTGTAACTTTTTTTTATTTATTACTGGAGTGGTATAAAACGATTCATCCACTTCATTATAAAGACCGGCAATGTTGTCCCCACAATAATGAGAACTATCAAATACAATCATTTTATACTGATTATTTTTATCTATAAAAACAGTCGCCAACATAGCGTGATCACGATTTTTATTATAAAGAATTGTATTAATAAAACCAATGTTCTGATCTATATTATTCCCTATACCGTTAATAAAATTTTCTTTTGTTGAAGAATCTAATGCGGCACCAAAACATTTAATAGGTATATAAATACTGTTCTGTTTACTCAATGGAGTTTTAAAAGCCAATAATAATTCGGCCATATAGTTATCTAAGCCAGATCCTTCATTACATGTTTTTGAGAAATAATTCTTTATAATATACATAAAGATTTCTTTTGATATATTATATGAATCTTGTGCGGAAAGCCTTACATTTTTATTTTGATCAAAAGCTTCACTAAAAATAAGATGTCCATCTCTAAATGGTATTCTTATTTTTTCTTCATTATTTCTAAAAATAATGTAATAATCATTTTCATTCTCAAAATTAAAATTAACATAATTATCTTCAAATGCAAATTCAGTACATATATTTTTATACCTTTCTACCATTTTATTGTTTGATGTTATAGTGTCTATTTTTTTTCCCAAGGTTTGTTGTCTAAAATCTTCATCTACAAAAATACAATATTTTTCTTCATTACATTCAATATTAAATTTATATTCGCATGTATTTTGAAAAAAACTGCATGTATAATTATTATTTTCTAAAGGTTTTATAAAATATGACGAATATATGCGTCCATTTACATCTTCACAAATTGCAGAACCAATTTTCAATGATTTAGATTCAATATATTTTTTTTCTACATTTTTTCTATTTTTAATATTTGATATTATTTCCATACATAATTTCATTTGCTTATTCGTCAAGCCTACGCTGTTTTTTACATCTTCTAGCATATTAAAAGTTTTTAATTAATAATTTACCCAAGTACTATACTATATTTTTTAGAATTAATCAATAAAAATAATAAAAACTCTTGAAATTTTTATAATGCAACCTATATTATAGGTAGTATTTATTATAAATAACTAGAGGGCTGTTATGAATTTTGAAAGATATACAGAAAAACTAAAGGAAACAATTCAGCTATCTCAATCGTTAGCAATAGAAGGACAAAATCAATTTATTACTCCGCTGCACTTGTTTGCTGCAATGGAGGAGGATCAAGATAAACTTGTGTCTCAATTGTTGTCTTCGGCCGGCGGAAATGTTGAGTTGATTGATAATGATGTTGCTGATAGATTAAGCAGATTGCCAAAAGTTAGTGGTGATGGTGCATTGCAACCTACGCTTAGCAATGACTTTTCAAGAACTCTTATATTAGCAGAAAGAATTGCTGATAAAAGAAAGGATAAGTTTGTTGCACTGGATGTTGTGCTGCTTGCTATGCTTGAGGAAGATGGTGAACTTGCAAGAATATTTAAATCCCATGGAGTTAATACTCAGGGATTAAATGCTGTTGTAGATAAATTGAGACAGGGCAAAACT
>CALXXG010000130.1 GCA_944392625.1 uncultured Rickettsiales bacterium | reverse complement strand
TTGCCTTAGACGTGCTCTTGTGGTAAAATTGAGTACGTAAAAGGACTTTGGCGAGTTATTTTACTTTTTGTGATACTGGTAATATCTCATTCAATCACGTGCTGGTAACACGTGATTTTTTTGTTATTAAAAGAAATTTAATATTTTATTTGTTTGTATTTGCTTCTTTTTTTTAATATGCATATAATAGTAGTATAAACAAAATAAATTGTTTTGTCTGATAAAAATTAGAAGACAACATATTCAAATGTTTTGAAGATTTGAAAAAATGTTAACAACGATCATGGTTAGCTATGATGTGGGTGTTGGCATTTTTTCTTTTGTACAGTTTGCCTTTTGGAAAAATGACTGTCAATATTATGTTTTATTGTACAGCGTATTTTATCTGTTTCTCGAACTGTAAAAAATTTATAAAAATAAATATATTAGCATATTAATTAAAGCAATATGATTAATTTATCTTAAGTCAGAATCAGATTACTTAGTTTACTAATAGTTTTCTTTATCTAAAAGAGAGTCTAAAAAGTTTAATTGAGAGTGTTTTTTTGTTTCAATTTTGCGTGATTATGTATCAAAAACATTTTATTTTTTTTGAATATTAGTTGTGAATTTTTTTTCACATGTTTTCAAACCGTCAATATGTTCGAATAAATCAGGTTTTATGTTTGATCCAAGAGGATCTAAGATAAAGTCTATACCTTCACGTCTGGCCAATTTAGCAGCAGAAACAAAATCACTATCTCCAGAAATTAAAACTATTTGATTAACTTGTTTTTTGTATGCTAAAGATGCTATATCTAATCCTATTCGCATATCTACTCCTTTTTGTTCAATTTCCAAGACACAATCTTTTTCTTCAATATCATCAAATTCTATAGCTTTATTACAAAGTTTTTTAAAAGCTTTTTCTGTCAAATTATAATGTGCTTGAGCATCTGCTAGTTTTCCAAATCTTAATGCAAATTTTCGCTTTTTTTTAAGACAATCAAAAAAACTATGAGACCATTTATACATTTCAGATTTACTTAGATCAACTTGTTTACGTGTCAACGGATTAAATACGGTTTTTTCTGTTGGTAAACAATCATAATAGAATACTCTGTATAATTGATGTCTATATCCTTTTCTTTCGTTTAAATGTCTTTTGCAATATTCTTCTAGCTCGTTTGCTCTTTCTTCGGGCGATTTATCTCCTAAACATTTATAAGCTCTTCTTCTATAAAATCCCCCATCTACTAGTATTGCTGTAATAGTATTGTCATCTTTTTTCATAAATATTAATTTCTCCTTATAATTATAAATAAAAAACTCTAGTCTCACCGAACCCCATATAACGGGCGGCTACTACTAGAGTTTAGTTAACAATGTATACCTCTTTAACAGGTACACATGTATAATATGCCCTAAGTAGCCAAATGTCAACATACTTTATGAAATTTATAATATAATACTTCGAAAAATTAGTATTTTAACAAATTTAATAAATGTAGAAACATTTAGTAAAAGGTATTATACATATAATTTTTTGATTTTCCTAAAAAACAAAAGTCTTTAGGTTACACGTTGTGGCTTAGGTCTTTTTTAATATGACCAATCATAAGCATACATTTCATACGTGTCATAGTCGATATTGTCATATGTACTGACTGATAATTCAAATGGACTAGAATGATTACCTTGGACATTATCAATAAATGTCATTTCACCATCTATGATTTTGTTTTCTTTTCTTAAAATCAAAATAACAGCAACACTGTCTAATTTTTCTTTATAGTCATTTTTTACAACCCCAGTGAAAGATATATCATATTCACCTTTATTTTCAGATGTATTTTCAATGGATAAAAGAGAGTTCTTATCTACAATATTTTTCGAATAATTATCTTCATCTTTTTGTGTTGTAAATTCTACCTTTGCTGGAATTTGACCTTTACAATCTAAAATACCATACCAAAATATATCTTTTTCTGGAGCTATATAATTCAAAACCTGATCTTCTGTTGTTATGATTGAGCCATCTTCAGCATATGCTGTAACCACGTATGTAGGAAATTCTATAGCATATTCTTTATTTGGATTGTGAATCTTAACACCATAATGTATATAATCATCATACATGGAATAACCACTATCGGAAATTTCTAAATCTAATTTTTTTTCAATGGTATTGGTCTTTTGAGTGCTTTTTTTAGAATCATCAGATCCACTACACCCAACCATACTCAAACATAAACCTAAAACTAAAAATAAACTTAAAATCTTTTTCATAGTAATTTGTCCTCCCTTCAACAACAAATTTATAATTTACCTATCACTTTTCCCATACATCTAATATTCATATTTTCATTAAACATAATGGGTGGATATTTATTGTTATGAGATATTAAACAATTTTTTCCTAATTCTTTTATAAATGCTTCACCATCTATAATAAATATTCCTATTTCTTTTAATTGTAAATTGGATTGTTTTTCGATTAATAATATATCGTCTTCATAAAATGTTGGCTCCATACTATCACCAATTACACTGATGGCAAAATCAGCTTTACAGCTTTCTGAAACTTCAATTTTTTCCACAGGAATATCATCAAATAAAAACTGACCCGTACCACAAGAAGCAAGTCTTCTGTAAAAATCTAGTGTTTTAGTAAGAGTAACTTGACTATTTAACTCATTAAGTTCCATTCTTGAAATTTCTCTATTCAACAACAAATCAATGGTTTGTTTTCCAAATTCATCTAACATTCTATAACTCAATAATAATTCTCCTTCTTTTTCTGTTAAATTATTTAAGTTATATAAATCATAATTATTCAAGTTTTTTTCTGGAGAATCCCATCCCATTAAATGTGAAGGGGTAGTATTTAAATACAAGGCCAACAATTCAATTTTGTCACTTGGAATATTTGTGATTATATTGTTTTCATATTTATAAATGGTTTGTGCGGTGGTATTGACTTTTGAGGCTAATTCCTCAAGTGTCATTTTTTTT
>CALXXG010000129.1 GCA_944392625.1 uncultured Rickettsiales bacterium | reverse complement strand
AATTATAATATATAACTATAATATTATAATATATGATAATTTAGTTATAAAAGACCGTTTATGGGTTCATATAATAATTATTCAACTGCTAGTTTAAATTATTGAGTGTAAAAAGCAAGGAAAATTTAAATTAAAAATGTTTCACGTGAAAATAAACAATTTATTGATATTTTTGTATTATTATTTTATATTTCTTTTAGAAATAATAAGACTTTACTATGAAAAAAACTATAGGGATAATAGCGCCATCCTACTATGTTAGTGATGAAAAATTGATTAAAATTAAAAAATTTTTTGATGAAAACGATTTAAATTATATCTTTGCAGACAATGTTTACAAAAAATATCAAGTCTATGCAGGAAATGTTGAAGATAGAGTTAAAGGCATTGAAGAAATTTATTCAAATGATAAGGTTGATATAATCTTAGCTTTGCGTGGCGGAGATGGCTGTCTATCTGTAATAGATTTGATTAACTATGACATAATAAAGCAAAATTCAAAACCTTTATTTGGTTATAGCGATATTTCCGCTTTACATTCTGCAATAATAAAAAATACAAATCAAAAAACTTTTTATTCATTAAATGCATCTAATTTAGTTGACGAAGAAGAAAAAACAAACAGCTTATCAAAAAAACATTTTCTTAATCAAATTCAAACTATATCTAATGATGCCATTGATAAACAATTGCATAAAAATATAAAAATTATAAAACATGGAAAAGTTGAAGGATTGTCTATTGGCGGAAATATAACAGTTCTTCAAGAAAATATTGGAACAAAAAATGATGCTTCTTTTGATGATAAAATATTGTTTTTAGAGGATGCAAAAAGGAATATGATGGATTTTATAAATACCCTTATACACATAAAAAGATCTGGAAAGCTTAATAAAATTAAAGGTTTAGTATTAGGGGAAATATTTGATATAAAATCAAATGATGAAAATTTAACTTTTTCTATAGATGATATTTTGAAAAATATTTTCTATGATTATAATGTGCCAATAATTACAAATGCACCTTTTGGTCATGGAAAAAATAAATCCTGTATAGCTTTAAATCAAAATATAATCTTAAATACAGAAAATGATATAAAATTTAAAATAGAAGCTAAATAGCTTCTATTGTCTTATTATGGAAAAATATTCCCTTCTGAGTCCGTCAGGTGAATCAGATCTTAAACGAAATTTATATTTAATAATATCTTCAAGCCTTTTAAAAACAGAAGGATATTTGTTGTCTAGATTTAATGCTTTTATAGCAGGCTTTTAAATACATTCAATATTTTTTTATATTATAATATAAATAGATTAAATTATTTAGCCTTTATTTAAAACCAATTAATATATTAATGTAAAAATTTTATGATTACTATTATTATTCCTAATAATATTCTATAATATCCGAATATATTAAAATTATGTTCACTAATATATTTTAAAAACCACTTAATAACTAACATTGATATTAGAAAAGTTATTAAGAAACCAAATAATAATAAATAAACATTATTAGAATTTATTTTATCTATATTTTTATATAAATCCAATAAAGTAGCGCTTAAAACTGTTGGTATTGCTAAAATAAATGAAAATTCAACTGCTGTTTTTCTGGACATATTAGATAACAAACCGCCAACAATAGTTGATCCAGATCTAGAAACTCCAGGTATCATTGATAATATTTGATATAAACCAACTTTTAATGAAGAAATTTTGTTAACATCATCTACATTGTTAAAACGTATCTTTATTTTTATTCTATCTATTATTAAAAAAACAATGCCGCCTAAAATTAATGTTAGTGCAACAATGCTTTCAGAATATAAATGTAATTTTATATATTTATAGAATATTAAGCCAAAAATTGCACAAGGTAAAAATGCTATTATAAAATTATAGGCAAATTTTCTAGATTGTTTATTATTATGCAATGAAAAAGCAACATAAAATAACTTTTTCCTAAAAAATATAATTATAGCTATTGTAGAAGCTAATTGAATAATTGCATTAAACAACGCAGCATCAACACTATTAAATTTTAAATAATTACCAAAAATTATTAAATGCCCAGATGACGAGACAGGTATAAACTCTGTAAGAGCTTGAATTAATGATAGAACTAAAGCTTTTAAATATAACATGATAATTAATTTTTTTTACAAAGTTCTCTCATTCTTCTATAGGCCCTTGTCAACCCCTTTAAAGAATATTCGTCTACAACATATTCTGTTGTAGAAGATTCAGCTCTAGTTTTTAGTAAATACCCATCCAGCATATTTGTTATAATTTCTTTATCTTGTTCCTTTGTTTTTGCCCATGCTATATCATCATCTGTAAAAAGTGTATATTGTTTTCCATCAATTGATATATATATATCACTACCAATCTTATACTCAAAACCAGAGTATATACTCACTTCTTCAACACCTTTATCTTGAAACCTTGTTATTAAAATATATGGCTCTCTTTCTTTTTTGTAGTTACCAATACTTTTTTTAGGAAAAGAAACTATATAGCACTTTTTTTCTTCACCTAAATCATCTAAAACGAATACAGACCAATCGTAGTAAATGCCGTCTAATGTTTGTGCTGCATAAGAAGCTTTAAATGCAGATAAAAAAACTATAAAAAATAATATAAAAATGTTAATTCTTCTTTTCATTATCATTATTATCCTTTTCATCCGAAGGCCAAATATTAATATGTTCATTAATTTTGTTAATATTTTTTTCATTTTTTAATACAACTAACGAAACCATTAAAATTACCGTCAAAATAAAGAAGACAATTATGTATATAACTGTAACAATGCCCATATACTTTTGATATTTTATTATTAACTAAATTTATCTTAATTTATAAATTTATTTTTTCAAGTAATTTATATATTTGTTTATAAATAATAAAAATTATGAAAATTAATTGATAAATTTTTTACTAAATTATTTCTAAAATAAGTTATAAATTTTTATTGTAAAAAAAATTTGATTAATTTACTATTATATTAAATGTAAAAATTTTAATTAATAATGAGCGATTTAAATTCTGTTCACTTACAATATTTTCCAAGTTTATCAAATATAACTTTTAACGATAAACTCGTTGAAGAAATGGATTTAGTAAAAGAAATATGTTCTGCGGCTTTATTTTTAAGAGATAAAGAAAATTTAAGGGTTAGATTACCACTAAATAAAATTAGAATAATTGGACAAGGCATGAAAAACCTTGAAAAATATAGAGATGTTATTGCAGATGAAATAAATGTTAAAAATGTATTTTTTGAAGAGGATATTGGTGATTTAGCAATGTTTATATTAGAAGTTGATTTAAAAAAACTTGGTGCTAAATATGGCGAAAAATTAAAAAATATAATGAAAGATGTAAAAGAAAACAAGTGGAAAAAATTAGATAATAATAAAATAGAAATAGCAGATACAATATTGGAAAATGATGAATATACTATAAAATTAAAACCAAAAAATAAAGATTCAAAAAATATACAGCCTCTATCAAATAACAATGCTATAATAGAATTAGATTTAACAGTAACTCCAGAATTAGAACTTGAGGGCATAGCAAGAGATTTGGTCAGAACTATACAACAAAATAGAAAGGATGCAAATCTTGATATTTCAGATAGAATTAAACTATCTATAAAAACTACATCGCCAATGCTTATAAAGGCAATTAATAATAATGAAGACTATATTAAAAATCAAACACTAGCTAAAAATTTAAGAATAGTCAATGATATATCAGAAGATTTTTCTTTTGGTGATGATTTTAATAATGAATTTATAACTATTGGATTTAGCATTGTAAAATAATTTATTTTATATATATTAATATTGATAAGCCGGTTGACTTATCACTATTAATTATAGCCAATAAACAATAATTTATAATAAAATATTATTAAAAAAACTACTTGACTATTTAATATCTTTTTTATACTATTTTAAAGGATATGTGTTTTTTAAAACACAACTTCTAATATAAAAAAGAATAATAATTATAAAGTTTTTTATATGAATGATTTAAGTTTTAATACTACAACACCAACAGTAGTTGGAAATAATCTTTTTCAATATATCGCAGAAGTTAATAAGATTCCTATGTTAACAGAGGATGAAGAATTAAAATATGCAAAAGAAAAAGATGAAGGCAATTTAAATGCAGCAAAATTATTGGTATCAAGCCATTTAAGACTTGTTGTAAAGGTAGCAAACCAGTACAAAAATTATGGCTTACCAATGATGGATCTAATTTCTGAAGGTAATATAGGCTTAATGAGAGCCGTAAAAACATTTGACTATAAAAAGGGATACAAACTTGCAACCTATTCTATATGGTGGATTAAAGCTTTTATTCAGGAATATATTTTAAAAATGTGGTCCATAGTAAAAATAGGAACAAATGCAGCTCAAAAAAAATTATTCTTTAATCTTAAAAAAATTAAAAATGAGTTGCTTTCTTCTACAGATAGAAAATATTTAACAAATTGTGATATAAAACAAATATCTCAAACACTAAATGTATCTGAACAAGATGTTGTTGATATGGATACAAGAACCACAAAAGGTGATATATATTTAAATGCAAAAGTAAAAGATGATGAAGATGATTCCGAAATTATAGATTTAATACCGGCGAAACAAGCTTTGCAAGATGCGATAATAGACAAAAAAAGAACAACAGCTAAACAATCTCAAATATTAAAAGATTCTTTAGACTTACTCACTGATAGAGAAAGAGAAATTATACAATTAAGAAGATTATCTGATAAACCTTTAACTTTATCGGAAGTAAGTAAAAAATTTAATATTTCTGGTGAAAGAGCTAGACAAATAGAGGCTAGAGCTATTGAAAAGATGAAAGAATATGCTACGAAATCTATAAATAAATAATATTTGTTATTTCTAGTAGTAAGTTGGTTTTATAATTATTTTTATAAATTAATTAATATTTTTATAATAATGTAGGAAAACTTAGATGTATTATATCTTGCATATTCTAAATAGATCAATATGTAATAATATTTTTTTCTTGATTAATTTAAAAAATCAATTAATCTTCTTTTAAGAAAAGAAAGTTTTAAGGAATTTATGTTAAATAACTCTAGTTATACAAAATTTAATCAAAAAAGAGAAGAAGCACTTTTAGGCGGTGGTGCTGAGAAAATAGCAAAGCAACACAAACAAGGAAAATTAACCGCTAGAGAAAGAATAGAAGTTCTATTAGATGATGGCTCGTTTGAGGAGTTTGGAATCTTTATGGAACATAGGTGCATTAATTTTAACATGCAGGAAAAAAGATACCCAGGAGATGGGGTTGTTACTGGATCTGGTACTATTAATGGAAGAATGGTATTTGTATTTGCACAAGATTTTACTGTTAGCGGTGGATCTTTAGGTGAAGCACATGCTAGAAAAATTGAAAAAATTATTTCCATGGCCATGAAAGCAAAAGCACCAGTTATTGGATTGTATGATTCTGGTGGAGCAAGAATACAAGAAGGTGTAGATGCATTAGGCGGCTTTGGTAGAATTTTCCAAAGAATAGTTGATGCTTCTGGCGTTATTCCCCAAATATCTGCAATTATGGGACCTTGTGCTGGTGGAGCTGTATATGCACCGGCCTTGACAGATTTTACTTTTATGGTTGATAATAATTCATATATGTTTTTAACGGGCCCGGATGTTGTAAAAACTGTCACTCATGAAGAATTAACAAAAGAAGAATTGGGCGGAGCTGAAGTTCATACTGAAATAAGTGGTGTTGCTGACAATTCTTATTCTAATGATATTGAGACATTATTGCAGATTAGAAGATTATTTAACTTTTTGCCACTAAGTAACGAGGAACAGCCACCTTACTTACAGACTGAAGATGATGCTGAAAGAATTGATACATCTTTAAACACACTTGTGCCAGAAAATCCAAGTCAGGCCTATGATATTAAAGAATTAATATATAAAATTGTAGATGAAGCAGATTTTTTTGAAATAAAACCTGACTTTGCAAAAAATATTGTTGTAGGCTTTGCAAGAATGGAAGGCAGAACTGTTGGCATAGTCGCAAATCAGCCATTAGAAGCTGCTGGTAGTTTAGATATAAATTCGTCAAGAAAGGGAGCTAGATTTATAAGATTTTGTGATGCTTTTAACATACCTATAATTACTCTTGTAGATGTTCCTGGATTTTTGCCCGGCAAGTTTCAAGAACATAATGGAGTAATTAATCATGGCGCAAAATTGCTCTATGCCTATGCAGAGTCATCGGTTCCTAAAATTAGTGTTATAACTAGAAAAGCTTATGGTGGTGCTTATATAGTTATGAATTCAAAACATTTAAGAAGTGATGTTAATTACTCGTGGAGTAATGCTGAAATAGCAGTTATGGGTGCAGAAGGTGCTATAAATATTATATATAAAAATCTTGAAGGAAAAGATAGAGAAGAAAAAATTGAAGAATATAAAGAACAATTTTCAACTCCATTCTATGCAGCTTCAAGAGGTTATATTGATGAAATTATACATCCACAAAATACTAGAAAAAGAATTTGTGATTCTTTAAGGTTTTTGAGAAATAAAAAGGTAGGATTGCCACGAAAAAAGCATGACAATTTACCTTTATAATAATTATTGAAAAATAAAATTTTAATTATAAAAATATTTTAAATGATTATTAATATATTTGTAATTATTATTTTACATTATATTAGTAAAATTTATTGGTAATTTATAAAAAAATGGTAAAAAATGGATAAAGAATTATATTATAATTATTTAAATTTGTCAGAAGTATTGGAGGGATTTTATAAAAAAAATATTGATAATATTGATTTAGTTTTGCTTATAAGCCTTGAAAACAAATATTTTACAGGTGATAATTTTAAATTAATTATGATAGATTTAAAAAAACTTACAAAAAACAAAATTATTAAATATAAAAATAAAGAATTTAAAATTAATAAACTAACATTAATGATCGGCGACACTTTGAGACGCCATGTATTTTATTATAATCACTGTATTGAATACTTTAAACAAAATAATATTGACAAGGAAGAATTAATACCAATAGATATTAGAAAAACATTTAATTCAATATCGTATAAAGATGGTATTTTAGAAGGCAAAAAATGGTTTACACAAAATTTAGACTCAATAAATTCTTTTTCTGATAATAAAAAAATAGATAACAATTTTAAAATTAATGATGACATTACGACTATTTTTGAAGAAACCGATTTAATGCCAAAACTTGAATATATGTCTTATAATCATTATTATAATGATCCCAAGTATAAAGAAATAGAAGACAAATTAAAACATGCTATAAAAATATCTAATGGTTTAATAAGCAGGTGTTATAATTTTGAAGCTAATACTTTTTGTAATAGATTAATAAGAAGAGGCGAAATTATAGATTTTAAAGAGTTATTTATACAACAGAGCAAAAAATATCTATTTGATGAAACTATACCTGTTGCTATAAGAATGTCATTAAATAATAATTGCGATATATATTATCATAGCAAAACACCTTTACATTGTCTTATATATAATGGTAAAAATGTAAGAAACAATAAAGAATTAAATGATTATGTATTAAATAATTTAAATGAAATTAAGCAGTATATTCAAGTTACTATGAAGGAAAAAGATTTTTAATCTAAATAGCTATTATCAAATATTATATTTTTTTCTTTTTTTATAAAGTCTATAAAATTTTGTAAAAAAATTTTTTTATTATTTTTTAAGACATAATATCCATAACTACCACTTGATAAAAGTTTTTTCATATTTTTAAATATAAAATATTTGCTATCCTCTTTGTTTAAAAATATATTAAATATAATACAAACACACATTTGATTTCTAATAAAAGATTTTTGTATTTCTAGATTATTTATTGATGCGCTAATTACAGCTTTGCTTTTTATATTGTAATCATCAATCAATCCTTTTAAAGTATTGATTGTTACTTCTTCATAGTTAAATCCTAAACCGCTATTTATAAGATCATCAACTGTTATATCTTCTGATTTAACATTTTCTAATGGATGTCCTTTATATAATACTAAATATGGTATATATTCTGTTAGCTTAATAAATTCAATATTATATGGTAATTTTACAGCCTCTTCTCTATGTGAAATAAAAATATCAATTTTTTTATCCAGCAGCATCTTTATCCCATCTTCTTGACTAGTAGCGATTATACCAATATTTTTTGAATTTGAATTTTTTATAGTTTTCTTGAAAGACGATATAGAATCAATCAATTTTTGCACCATAAATGATGTTGTAGCAATATTTAATGAAGATTCATTAATTATATCCATTTCATGTGAATATTCTAAAAATAATTTATCTAAATCAATAATTATTGGTCTGGCTTTTTCATAAAACTTTTCACCTTCTCTAGTTAATTTTAATTTACTTCCTTTTCTATCTGAATTATCTTTATTTTCAAGCAGTATAACACCAAGTTTTCTTTCTAATGCTTTTATTTGTTTTGAAATTGTAGCTGGTTCAACGCCAAGAGCTTCAGCGGCCTTTCTGATAACGCAATCATTTTCTACTGTAGCACAAAACCCTCTAATAGGTTGTATTGGGTTATTGTCCTTATAATATAATTGATATACTTTATCAGAATCCATATAACTTTTTTTATATAATATACTTTATAATACTAAAAACTAGTTTTAAATAGTCAATAAAATTCTAATTATAAATCCCATTTTATATATAAAATTTTAGTATATTTCAATTTTTATTGGAATATATATTTTATTTAATATTTTTATTAACTTATGTATTTAATTATTTATGGTTGTTAAACATTAATATTTTATTTGCATTTTTAAAAATACTAATTACACTAAATAACGAATTAATTATATTAATAACATTTTTTATGTCAAAAGAAGATTTAATTGTAATGAATGGTAGAGTTGTTGAAGTTTTACCTAATACTATTTTTAAGGTAGAACTGGAGGAAATGAATAAATCAATAATTATTGCACACGCATCGGGAAAAATAAGAAAAAATAAAATTAAAATTCTAAAGGGTGATAGAGGTGAGGTTGAAATGACACCTTATGACTTAACAAAAGGTAGAA
>CALXXG010000128.1 GCA_944392625.1 uncultured Rickettsiales bacterium | reverse complement strand
CATTACTTCTTAATTTTAAAAAATTAGAGGAGGAAAAAGTCGATTTTAGGATTACTATGTCGCTTACTCCCCCTTTATTAAATATGCTTGATAATAAATTACTTCAAAGAAGATATATAAAATATTTGAAAAAACACATAGAACTTTGTACTAAAGAAGTTAAAAGAACTGCTTATGATCATAGATTAAATGAGCTATCTAAGTATTATTTAGAGCGTTATTCTCATGATTTACATGTTTTTAAGGATATTTATAATTGTAATATAATTAATGGTTTTAAACATTTCCAAGATATTGGTGTTTTAGAAATCATAACTTGCGGTGCAACACATGGTTATTTCCCAATTTTATATGTTAATGAAAAAACTATTAGAGCTCAAATAGCTGTAGGTGTTCAAACATATGAAAAGTATTTTGGAAGACGTCCTAGAGGTATTTGGCTTCCTGAATGTGGTTATGTTCATGAGGCGGACAAGTATTTAAAAGAATTTGGTCTTGAATATATTATTACAGAATCTCATGGAATTTTATATGCAGACCCTACCCCAGTATTTGGTACTTTTGCACCAATCGTTTCACCTGAAGGAATTGTTGCTTTCGGACGTGATATTGAAAGTTCAAGACAGGTTTGGAGCTCTATAAGTGGATATCCTGGTGATTTTAACTATCGTGAATTTTATAGAGATATTGGTTATGATGCTGATTACGATTATATAAAACCATATATTGCAAAAAATGGTGTAAGAGTTAATACTGGTATAAAATATCATAGAATTACTTCAAAAGGTGAATTTAAAGATTATTATAATTTGCAGTGGGCAAAAGATTCTGCTGAAAGACAAGCTGGACATTTCTTTGATTCAAGAGTGAAACAAATTAATGAATTATCAGATGTCATGAGCCCTACAAAACCTCTTATTGTATGTCCTTATGATGCAGAGCTTTATGGGCACTGGTGGTATGAAGGTCCATATTGGTTATATATATTGTTTAAGAAAATTTATTATGATAAAGGCAATTTCAAATTAATAACACCAGGAGAATACATAGATAAATATCCTGAAATGCAAGTATGTTCTCCTTGTATATCAAGTTGGGGTGCAAATGGTTATAGCGAGGTATGGCTTAATGGTTTCAATGACTATGTTCACAGACATTTACATGTTGCAGGAGATAGAATGGTAGAACTTGCTCACCTCTTCCCTAATGAAAAAAATACATTAAGGCGAAAAGCACTAAATCAATGTGCTCGTGAATTATTACTTGCACAAAGTAGTGATTGGCTATTTATAATAACACATGGTACAATGGTAGATTATGCTAAAAAACGTATAAAAGACCATATAGGCAGATTTACTAAACTATATGAGCAAATTAAATCTAATAATATAGATACTGAATTTTTAAAATCAATCCAAAAAAAGGATTGTATATTCCCAGAAATTGATTACATGATTTACTTTTAACGGAAGTCAGAAATCAGAAGTCGGAGGTCGGAAATCTGATTTCTGATTTCCGACCTCCGCATAGTAACACTTTCCCCTTCATTTCATAATATATGTATATCTGAGCAATTTTTAGTAGATAATATATATTGTGTATGGAGGGATTTTTGTTGTTTAAGACAATCTGTATTAAAACAAATAATAAAAACATAGCTGATTATCTACTAAATGAACTTGAATATTTTGACTTTAAAGATATTTATGTTTCTTGTTATAATTTTAGGTTTTACACTAATGTTATTATTCATTATGTTGGTAAAAATGTTGATTTGTTTTTGAACAAAATATCCACTCTTTTAAGTTATTGTGTTATTGATTTTTATGAACCAATATTTATTAAAAACCTTATAAATACAAATTATTTTTATTTTTCTACAGAAGAAAAAAAGCAAATTTATAATTTGTGTTTAACCAATGTTGACTTTTCAAATTCAATATCTATGCTTAATATTATCTCAAATGCTTTTTATGATTATTTTTCTGATAATAAATATGTTATTTTAGATGGATTTGTTCATTTTAAGCTTGGAGAGTATTTAAAAATTTTAGATTCAATTGTTGATATGTGTGTGAATAAATTTATTATAGATAGAGAATATAATGAATTTATAAGTTTACTGAAAACATATATTCAAACAACACCTAGCAGTGCAGATGTTGTTCATCTTATTTATAAAAATCATGATTCAATATTGCTTGATGCATCTAAAAAATTAATTGAGTTTAATGATGATTTAATTAATAAAAAATATTTATCTGATATTTCTTTTTCATCTAATGATTTTGCATTAAATACTTTATTAACTTTACTTCCTAAAAAGCTATATATTCATTTGATTGATGAAGAAGATGATTTTATAAATACTTTAAAATTAATATTTGATTCAAGAGTTTTTATTTGTACTGATTGCAATTTGTGTAATCTTTATATGAACAATAAAGGCAAAGTTACCAAATAAATTTATTTGACTTTTTGCATTTTATATGATATAAATTTTATATCTTTTAGTTGGAATGGAGAAATAAATGAGTGCTTTTGCCTTAAAGCTTATTGCTTGTGTTACTATGTTTATAGACCATATTGGTTATATTATTTTTAATGGTTCATCTTGGTTTAATTATATTGGAAGACTTGCATTTCCAATATTTGCTTTTCAAATCTCTGAGGGATATATTCACACCAGAAGTGTAAAAAAGTACTTGCTAAGACTATTTTTATTTGCTCTTGTTTCTCAAATTCCTTTTATGCTTTTTCATTCTACTATTAGTGAAGGATTTTATCTAAATGTTATTTTCACATTACTTTTTGGACTTGTTTCAATTATAATATATGATAAATATAATAAATTTATTGGAATGGTAGTTGCAATTTCTCTTGGTATTATAGCTAGTTTTTTTAATTGTGATTATGGTTTTTATGGTGTGTTTATAACATTTCTATTTTATGTTTTGAACAAAAACAAATTACTTCTTGCTACTGGTTTTATTCTTACTACTTTGATTAGATATTCTTATTATATTATTGAGTTTTGTATGCAATATGGTATTGGTTATCTAGGAACAGTTACTAACTATTATTTGCCTTATATTATTGGTACTATAGTTCCTATACTATTTATTCTTTTATATAACAAAAAGAAAGGGTATAATACTAAATATTTGCTATATTTATTCTACCCTTTGCATATGCTTTTAATTTATGGAATTAGCTTTATAATTTAATGTTGTAATGCAAAATTTATACCTCTTGCTACTACATCTTTCATATTTTCTATTAAATCATCTATTTCCTTTGGTGTTACTATTAAATTATAGTCTTTTGGAACAAGTGCTTCTTTAATTAGAT
>CALXXG010000127.1 GCA_944392625.1 uncultured Rickettsiales bacterium | reverse complement strand
TAAACTATTGCATAATTAGAAAATTTTTATCTTGACAGTCTTTTTATTTTTGGTATAATAATATATTATACCAACAAACAATAGACAGTATGGAAAGAAAAAATGAAATTAATAACGCTGACCATCAAGAATTATTAAATTTCGCTATCACATCGAGGGATATGAAAACAATTAGTTCAGTATTGCCAAATATAGAAAGAACTATAATGCTTGAAGAATTACACAAGTTAATTTTTAGTGATTTAGACTTTCTTGATGAAATTCTTAGAGAAAATATGGATATTATAATAAACACTATTGAAAGTAATGATAAGGAAAAAATAATACAAAAAATTTTTAATGATTTAAAAAAAATAAAAGAACTAAATCCTAATGAAAAAAATACAGAATTTCAAAAAATATTTACAAATATTATTGTTCTTAGAAAAATTTTAAGAAAAGGATACGGTTCTGATGACAATGTAATTTCTAGGCTCATTTTAGTATATTTAAAAAATTCTACAGAAATATTTAATGATATTGATATAAATGCAAATTTATTAAAAAATGCAATAGAGGAAAAAGATGTTTATATGGCGGATTTCTTAATTTCAAATGGTGCAAATTTGAAAAACATAAGAATTAATGACTATATTATAAATGGTTTAAACTTTAGATATGAACAAAAAGGAAAATCATTTTCTTGCACATTACCGGTACAATCTCTACTTTGTGATTGTTATAATCTGCTTATAGCATTATTAAATACGCAAAATATTAATATAAATGTAAATAACGAAGATAAACTTTATAAAGTTTATAAAGATAGAAATAATAAATCTCATATAAAGATAATTGAATTTGATGAAAGACTATTTGAATTAATCGCAGCAAAAATAGTAAAAATAGCGACAAAGAATAAAATAGCTGCAAATAATTTAAGAGATTATATAATAAAAACAAAACCGGGACTCTTAGAAAGTTTTGAAATAGTTTTAAATAAAGGACCAGAAATATCAAATAAAATGAACATCACATCTCTTTATCATTTATATTATAGTTTTTATGCCCTGCAACCAGAGGACATTTTTAAAGATTTCTTACTTAGAAACAAAAATAATATTCAAACGATATTAAGAAATAACCAAAAAATAATTAATAATTCTTGTGACATGAAAAGTATATGTAATTACATAGATAACATTTTTAAAAATCAAAATATAGAAAACTTTACAGAAGTTGAACAAGGTGAAGCAATACCAAGAATGCAGAATCAACAAGCCAATTTATCACAAGAAAATCAGAGAAGTCATCAAAACCAAGAAAAAGATTGCGATAATACACAAACCCAAAACCAAAGTACAAAATTTAGGCAATTAATAAAAGATCAAAAACGCAAAGAAAATAATTCAACCAATTCAAAAGAATTAACAAAATAATTTTGATTAAACAGTAATCCACCAGCCTAGCTGGTGGATAGATTTTTATATATAATATATGCATTTAATAAAATATAACTTTAAGCATTAGCAAAAATCACAATCCAACTTAAAAAATATCCAATAAAAAACCCAACCAATGAAAAAGCTATAAATTTTTTTGGCAGACCTTCTTTGTAAAAAATCAAAGCCACTAAATTAGCGACTAAAAATCCCCAGCAGATAATTGGGATATATCCTTCAACAAAACCAGCGATTAATCCAATTATCGCTATCATAGTTGATTTATTAACTGAAGTTGTATTCTTTCCCTTTAAAAAAGAAATAATATTTTCTTTAAATAGAAAATAACAAAATATTAATGCTATATCTAAAACAGGAACTAATAAACTTTTTAAATTAAGTTGACCCGTTGATATCCCATAAATAAAAACAATATTTAATATTAAAAGAAAAAAGCATAAAATATATATTATACTAACTGCGATATATTTAAGAAAATTTAAAATTATATTTTTTAATTCATTCATTTAATTTCCTCCGTTTTTATATGAATAGTTTTCAAAATATAATATATAATATAAAAATCAATATAAAAAAATAGTTTATTTTAAAATAACAATATATATAATTTATATATATGGCAAAATTATTTTATCTGCTTTGAATAGAAAAAAGCTTACGCCAATTCAATTTATAAAAAATAAAATTTGTGAATAATAATTAATAAATAACCACATCACTAGTTCTTTTTTTATATATTATACTTGCAACTACAATCTATAATATAAAAATTTTAACTTAAATATAAATTTTAAACTTTTTTAAATAATTATATTTAATTAAATTAACATTTATAACATTTATTAGTATCTGAATAAAAACTATATGCATTAATTGAAAAAAAATATTAGAAACGTGATGTGTAAATTTAGCTATTCTTTGTATTTTGCTCAAAACATGTTATGAATTAAAATTTAGTTTGCATTATGGTTTTAATTTGTTTACATAGTTAAAATATATTAGCATAAATAAAACTTCACGGGCATTTATATTGGCAAAGATTGATAATATGCATTAATACTTAAATAGTATATAATGTTTAAATGAGATGTAATTAGACTAGCAGAAATTAATAATATATTTTTTTACTGTGTACGTATTATAGATTGCACATATATTGGACAGTTTGTATTTATACAAAAAATATTAATTCAAATAGTTTACAGCGTATTCTATTCAATATATAAATAGATAATACAATTTAATTATAAAATAAACTTGCTAATATCTATTTTTTGATTTAAATCACCTATATGCTCTAAAACATATTTCTTATCAATCTTTACCTTTGTTCCTGCTTTCATTTCAGACGCGTTAAAGCTTACATCCTCAACAATCTTTTCAATTAGCGTATGAAGACGCCTTGCTCCAATATTTTCAACCTCTTCATTCATCTTAAAAGCAAAACTTGCAATTTCTCTCACACCATCTTTTGTAAATGACAGATTGATATTTTCTGTCTTTAAAAGTGCAACATATTGTTTTATAAGGCTGCTTTCCGGTTCCTCAAGAATTCTTACAAAATCTTCCTCCGTAAGCGGATTTAATTGAACTCTTATAGGAAATCTTCCTTGAAATTCCGGCAATAAATCAGATACGCTAGAGTTATGGAAAGCACCGGACGCAATAAATAAAATATGATCAGTCTTCACAAGACCATATCTTGTATTCACAGTTGTTCCTTCAATCAGCGGCAACAAATCTCTTTGCACGCCTTCTCTTGAAACATTAACACCCTTCACACTCGCATCATCCCTCATTGAGACCTTATCTATCTCATCAATAAAAACTATGCCATCATCCTCAACTTTTCTTATAGCTTCTTTTATAACCTTTTCCTCATCCAACAATTCATCCTCTTCATCTTCCACAAAAATATCATAGGCTTCCTTTACCTTCATCTTTTTCTTCTTCTTTTTTTCTCCGCCAAAACCTTTACCAAGCATATCGCCTATACTAATCATTCCAATGTGTGCCACGCCATCAGACAAATCAAATTGATCAAACATTGGACGGGGTGCTTCAGCCACAGTTATTTCAATATCATTATCCATCAATTCACCATCATCAAACAACTTGCCCAATTCTTCTTTTTTCTTATTTTTTTCTTCACTTCCATCAGGAAAAATTTCCAACATAATATCAATAATCTTGTTTTTAGCAACTTCCTTAGCTTTAGCTGAATTTTCTTCCTTTGCCTTTTTTCTCTCCTTTTTCAAAGACACATCCACAAGATCCTTAATTATACTATCAACATCCCTTCCCACATATCCAACTTCCGTAAAATTCGTAGCTTCAACCTTCACAAAAGGTGCATCAGCCAATCTCGCAATCCTTCTCGCAATCTCAGTTTTTCCAACACCCGTAGGTCCTATCATCAAAATATTTTTAGGCACAATTTCATCCCTCAAAGGCTTTTCAATCAACTTTCTCCTATACCTATTTCTCAACGCTATAGACACCGCCTTTTTAGCATCGCCCTGCCCTATAATATACCTATCCAATTCCCTAACCAAATCTTTCGGCTTCAAACAATTAATTTCCTGCATATTTTTTAAAAATTTTCAAAAATCATATAAACAAGTATTACATAAATTTTATTATTTGCAATAAAATTATTTTTATATTAAAATATAACAAAAATAATATTTTATGTATGAATAATATAAATGAAGAAGATTTAAGTGTTTGCTCGGAAACTGAAATTGAATATTATAGCGTTTCTAAACAAATAACTACGAGCTCTAAAATTAGAGATATAATAGAGGAAAGGCATACAAATGCACAAAATATTAGAATTCCGCAATGTAGAGATAAAAAATATATTTGTTTATTTCGTGGAATAAAATTTGACTACAAATATTTTTCCAATGAAAATCGCAGACAATTAAATTACATATTAAGTTCAAAAAATAATCTAAATGGAAAAACACAATATTCATCAGCTTGCTTTGGAAATTCTGGATTTTCAACAGACTCTGTTGGAAAATATCTTTCCGGAAATACAACAGATGAAGAAAATAAAAAATTGTATTATTCTATTCGTTTTACAAATGCTTTTATAAAATTCTTATACAACAATACGAATTTGTCCACAAAAGTTAATTCAAAATATTTTTATAAAAATTTGCTATTTGCTTTATTAAACAGCAACACAAATATTTTTTCAAAAATGGATTATTTATTAAATCAACTAAAAACTTTTTTAGAAACACATAGACAAGAAATTGGTTTAAACGACAAAGATATAGGAGCAATACAAAATGCCTATAAAAATTTTACAGAAACAACAGAATTTAGTAGAACATTTTTTATTTCAACTTCATTAAGAGAAGAAACAGCAATAAAATATGCCATGCCTTTTATTAAAGACAATAGTTTAGTTGGATTTAATCCTGAATATAATAAAAATGGAAAACCCAAGCATAGAAACGCTGGAATAGTTGAAATAATATTATACCCTGCCACAAAATATAAACAAGAAGTAGAAAAAATGCATCAAACAAATGAAAAAAATTTCCCACAATTTATAGATTTACACTTAGCAAAAATGCAAGGAATATTAAGACCAAATACAAGAATAGAAGAACAATTTGAAGCAACATTTTTAAACAAAATAGACGGCAAATATCTTGTTGCATCATTTCCAATTTACTTTCCAAACTTTTCAAAAGAATATAACAAAGAATATTTTGAAAACCTATATGGAATAAACAAAAAAACATATCAAGAAATTAAAAAATTATTTTCAACAGAACAAAAAAACAACTATAGTGAAGCTATGAAAAAAATAATTGAAAGTTTAACAAAAAAATACACTTCAAAACTTAAAGAACTATCCAATAAAATCATACAACAAAACGGAAAAATTAATTCCCATAGATTTTTGCCAAAAATAGATCAAGATATAAAAGTCAAATTAGAAAAATCACAAGTTTCTTGCACAATAAAAAATAGATTTACAAAACAAGCGAAAGATAATGGAATTAATAACGAACATCCAAAAAATCAAGAAAATTTCAGAACTTTAATATCACTAAATACAAGCAAAACCGAAAAATATTGGGGATTTTCAAGAAATTAAGTCATAATAATAATTTTTAAATAACATATATGTATTAATATTTTATCAACCTATATCTTCCCTTTCCCACAAACTCAACAAACCCAATATTTATTATATAATTCTCATATTTTATTATTTGTAAATTTTTCCAAATCAAATGATAATCAAAATTAATATTTGCCAACTTTTGCATCAAAATAAATAATATTTCAAATATCAATATCATACAAAGTTAAAAATTTAAAAGTTTTATTTCTCTTTTACATTATTTCTATAAACATCATCAAGCGTTTTTCCATCTTTATTTTTCCACCACAGCCACCCATTAACACGCATACCCAAAACGATAGCTCCTGCCATTGATGGACTTTTAAATAAATAATCTTTTTCTAGAACATAAAAATTATTTCTTTGAACTATAATTTTATTATCTATTAAAAAATTTCTCATTTTTTCCTCACTGCCACCAACAAAACTATTAGTAGTTTTTAAATTAAACTTGGCACCTTTAAAAATCAAAAATCCATTTTCAAGATATTTGCCTTCCGCATAGCTTCCCTTGCTATCCTTACAAACAAATACTTCGCCATCCTTTTTACTTGATTTTTTCTCAACTTTTTCAAAAATATTATCACCAATAAGCAAAGACAACAAAACCTCTATTGTTTCAAAAATATCACCATTTAAGTCCGCTTCAATAGTTTCATCAACATGTGATTTTGTAGGTTCCGTTTCATTATTTATAATAATTTTTTCAGCCTGCTTTATTTTATTATATGCGACATTTTCCAAATACTTTATATGAGATTTAGTTAATAGCCCATTATTATCAACAACAAAATATCCTTTTTGCCAAAAGTCCTTATTTCTATTATGTTGTCCCAGCCTAACAACAACATCTTCAGCTTCACCAACATAAATTTCATTTTGATCTTTTTCTTCATTGACACCAATTAAAAAATAAATTCCAACCTTATTCTTTTGCTGCATTATTTTATAAAGATTTTCAAGATTATTTCTTGAAAAATAAATAACCTCAATATTTCTCGTTCTAATCGTAGCAACTTTTATACCATTAGGATCGCCATCCGGCAAAAATATTTGAATCGTTTTTGGATTAACTAACATATTATTTAGATTAACTAATATATTTATTTAAATTATTTTACATTATTTTAACAACATTTTTCTTTTTATCAACAATTATTTAATCACACCAACTTTTTCATTTTAATATTCAGTACATAGTTTAAATATCAAGATAATCTCACTTCACCAGCCTATATCTTCCCTTTCCCACAAACTCAACAAACCCTTTATTCCTCAAAAACTGCAGCTGTTGCCTAATTTTTTCATGAATATAATTATTATTTGGATGACGTTTTTGCAAAAAATCCACACAAGCATATACATCATCAAGAGTAAAAAATTCTTTATGCAGATTTTCAATCACAAACATAACATCAAGCAACCATCCTTTGCTTTTCAGAGGTTTTTCAGCAACAAATGAAACTTTTTTATAATTTTCCACAACACTTTTTTCACTAAAAATCTCGCCATCTTTCACATAGAATATTTTAGCGCTCTCCGGCAGCTGATTATATAAAATATTACATCCAACCCATCCAGCACGCTTTGCCTTTTCAGAAAGCGGTTTTCTTTTTTCAATTATTAAAGGTGTAAAAAAGAACTTTGGAATTGTAAAAAAATCAACAACAGAATTACCCCTATAAGCAAGAAAAAAGAAGTTTGAAGGAGTATTGGAATTAATTTTTTCAATCATCTTATTATATTCACCGTCAACAATCTTACTTCCAAATTTATTTTTCTTACTCTTTAGTTCATAGTCTTCATGACAATTCTTGCAGAAAAAATCGCCACATGGGTGGTTGTTTGGATATTGGATTATTAAAGAGCCACAAATTGGACAAAAAATATTTGATATAACCCAAGATTCAGTAAATATCCTTACTTTTTGTGAAGGGGAAATATAATTTATATTATTATCTAAAATTAGATTTATCATATATCTTCTTTAATTAATTAAAAAAATTTCTTTTAGAAATGCTAGTAAATCTCACTTATCTGAAAATAAGTCTTCTAGTGTTAAATTTTTCTATAAAATTTTTTTCATATTTTTATTTTTATTATCATTCATTGTAATATCTGTAAAACCAATCTCACCATCTTTTCCTTATCCTTTGGATTGCTTTCGGCTATTAAAAGTGTCAAAGCGGTTAAGGCTTCTGGTGTTATTTTATTGAGATTTAGTAATTTATTTTTTTGTAAAAACCATATAAAAGAGTAAGCTCCGCTTCTTTTGTTGCCGTCAATGAAGGGGTGATTTTTTATCATGAAATAAAGTAAATTGCTAGCTTTTTCTTCAACTGATGGATATAGGTCAATACCACCGAAGCTCTGCATTATGTTTCCGAAAATACTTTCTAGGCTGTCTTTTTGCCTTTCTGTTGCAAATAATTCGGTTGCCTCTCCTTTTTTTATTAATTCATCCTTAAGTTGTTTTATGGCGCTCATTAAATCTATTGAGGTTAATTCAATGTATTCTTTTGTTCTGCCATTTTTAATTAAGTTGTCTCTATCGTAAGCATCAAGAGAAAACCATGTGTTGGCATATGTTTTTACTAATTCTAAAACGTCGTTGTTTGAAATTTTATTATCATTCGGCAATAGGGATTTAATATTTTCTATAGCTTCAATAAAATTATTGTAGTTGTTTTTTATTCTGTTTTCGTTGATGGTGTAGCCATCAACAATATGCCTGTGCAAAATACTTGTCGCCCATTGTCTAAATTTTGTGGCGTTTTTTGAGTTGACACGATAACCGACTGATAAAATTAGGTCAAGGTTATAATAAACTATATTTCTTTCCACAAATTTTTCACATTCTTGTTGAACTGTTGCAAAAAAGGCAACAGTTTCTCGTTCATTCAATTCATTGCTTTCAAAGATATTTTTTATGTGTCTGGATATTACAGATTTATCCTTTCTAAATAGAATAGATATTTGATTTAAGTTTGCCCAAATGGTTTCTTTTTTATTATCAATGGATAATTCTAGCCCGCCATTTTCTGTCTGATAAATAGCAGGACTGTTTATTTGATCATTATTGATTGTAGCAGTATATTTTTTATTCATTATCGCCACCAATTACATCTTTTTTAATAAATAAAATGATATTATGTTATAAAAAGTGATTATTCTATTAAAATATGCAATATGTATTTTTTGCATATTGCTT
>CALXXG010000126.1 GCA_944392625.1 uncultured Rickettsiales bacterium | reverse complement strand
ATTGTTTCTTTCACTTCTTGCTTTTCTTCTGTAAATATGCAATATGTATTAAACTCTGACTTATCTTTTGTATTTTTGATTTTTTCACACATACTTGCATCATCTCCTAACTGTTCTTAATAAAATTCTCTAATACAGAATATTAAAGAATATGGCTCATTATGACACTTAAAACAAGTATGTTTGTCAATATACTGTTTATCTTGCAAACAAAAAAAGACCTAATATATGTTTCATATATTAAATCTTTTCAAGCTACTTAGTTAACAATATTTTTACAAATTATTTTTATAAATCACATTTCATATTCTGTAATTTCACAATTACTTGATCCAAATTCTTGTAACATTCCCTCTTTGGGTAATTCATTAAAATAAAAATATACTGCTCGTGCCACTCCACCATGTGTTACTAAAAGAATATTTTTATCTTTATATTTCCCCTTTATGTCATCTAAGAAATCTTGTATTCTTTTAAATAAATCTTGTATACTTTCTAATCCTTCTACTTTATTATTAGAATAATAATTCCAATAATCAGTATAATAAAATTCTCCAAGTTCTTTACCTGTATATATACCACAGTTTCTTTCTTCAATTCTGTTATCAAAAATTACTGGAACATTATTTATATTTATAATATTGCAAGTATGTCTAGTTCTTAATAATGGTGAACAAATAATTAAATCAATATCTAAATTTCTGATAATTTCTTTTGCTTTTTTGGCTTGTAATATTCCTGTTTCATTTATATCTTCATCTAATTTTCCATTATACTTTTTTTCAACATTACAATTTGTCAATGCATGCCTAATTACATATAATTTCATTCATTTCCTCCTAATTTTTCAAATAAATCTCTATAAATTTTATCAACATTTAAATAATTTACTACTGTTATTTTATGATTATTTTCTGTTAATTCATAAGACGTATCATCATTGATATTTGGGCAATTGATTGCTTCAGTTTCAAACCAATCCTTATTAATCATATAAGCTATAACACTGATATCCCAAATAACTCTTCTTTCTTGAATACCATGTACTCCATCATTATAAAATCTTTGGCATAAATAGTCGCATAATTCACTCTTTCCTTTTAAGAAATGCTCTAATTCATATATTGACGTTCTTAAATTAGATGCTACATTTTTACAAGGAATAATAGTTAATTTTAATTTTGATTCAAATACAGTTCTTACAGCTTGTATATCTTGCTTAAAATTAAATTCTTTATTATCCTTACTTAAAAAACTATGTCCTCCAAGCCAAACAACTTCAATCTTATCTACTATTTTAGAATCTTTTTTTATAGCAATAGCTACATTTGTTATTGCTCCTATTGCTAAAATATAGGTTTTATCGTTCTTATTTGCAATTTCGATAATTTTATTTACTGCATCATTTTCCTCATTATATCCATTTACAACATAATCCGTTGAACCTTTAAACACTTTGTTAGACCAGTCAAAATTCAACCAATTACATATCTTAATTACTTCATCATAACTTTTATTTGTTCCTTCTTCTATTGATATATTATTATCATGATGATATGGTGCTACTGTAATGGCTTCAATATTGAATTTGTCTTGTGATTTTAATAAATAAGATAATGCAAATTGGTCATCACATTCATTGTATATATCTGTATCTAAAATAATATTTACTTTTTGATTATCTTCTTTTTTATTTAATTTTGATATTCTTTCATATATTTCTTTCCACTTTGAAACTCTGTCTAAGGTCTGTTCTTTTTGATTATACCTTGTATTCATTGTATAAACTTTAATACCATTATTTATTAAATCTAAACTTATTCTGGTACTATCTTCAATCATTAATTCAATATTATTTTCTATACAGACTTCTGTTTTTGCATGCTTGTCATAAGCATTTGTAAATATTAGTTTATCATAAGAAATATCATATTTATTTAGCCATTCTTTAGTTAATTCATAAGGATTTGTATATTCTCCATTATTTCTTCCAGTTATAATATATATTTCATGTCCAGCGTTCTTTAATTTTTTCATATAATAAGATGAATCTTCTAATGGCTTTAGCTTTTTTGCAAACTCCTCAATATTTGCATTATAAAAACTTTTTTCTTCTTCTTCTGTCCAATCAAACATTCCGTTTCTCAAATATTCTGGATTTTTATTTATAATTCCTGTATTTCTTAACTCTTTATCATGTTTTAAATATTCTTTTAATAATGTATCATCAAAATTAGATATGCAATTATCTATATCTATTCCTATCTTCATAAACTTTCACCTACTTTTTTCTTATATTAGCATAAAATTTAATTTTTATCAATTACTATAACCTTATTGTATATATCAAAAAAACTATATGCTTTTATACATATAGTTTCATTTTCGTATTTATGCAACTTTTTGCTTTCACTTTCTTATAATTAGATTATCTATGTGGTATGCTTTTCTACCACATTATTACTTAACTTTTTGTTAACAATGTTTATACATAGTTTTTCTAACACAATTTGTATTTTGTAGCCCTATTTTATACTCATTTTTTTAGTTTGTCAAGACCTATTGAAACTTTTTTTGCAATCCAATAGTGAATTGTATTCTTTACATTTGCCTATGTATCTCTTTTAAAACCTTTTTAACTTGGTCAATAGAAAATTTATATTTATCATTTAAAACATATTTATCTTGCATTTTTTCGAATTCTTTTATTAATGAATCATCAAAGTCTAGTTTAAAATAATTAAAATCTTTTATTTCTGTTTCTTCATCTATACCACCAATTCGTACTTTTTCTTCTTGTCTTTTGTAATATATCAGTTTATTTAATTCATCCTTATCATTTAATAACTTTTGAATTTTATCGTTGTTAAATAATACTGATACATCATATAAATGCTTTGCTGTATCCATATACAGTTTTCTTATATAATAAAACTCTGCTGCAAATATTTTATCTATAAACATTCTCTCTAATTTTATTATTTCAATTTCTATTTTTGTGATATCAAATTGCTCTTCTAAAATTTTCTTTTCTTTATCATTTGCAAGTTTATATATTAAAGGCTCTATATAGTATTTTTCGATTGGTTCGCTTACAGTAAAAGAAGTCGATTCTACTTGTATTTTTCCTGCTCTTTGCAAAGGTATTTCACTATCTTCATATACTGATGTATATTGGTAAACTCCCGTAACACTACCTTTATTGTCTATACATTCGTCTTTTATCAATTCTAAACCTTTTATA
>CALXXG010000125.1 GCA_944392625.1 uncultured Rickettsiales bacterium | reverse complement strand
CTTCTAAATTTTTTATTATTTTTTCTAATTCTATTTGATAATTCATAAAATCACCTACTTAATTATATAATTGTTAAAAAAATAAAGCAAGATTAAAATAACTTTATCTTAAAATATATTTACCATCATTTGTCTTTTTTACCATTTGTTTATTTGTCATAAATTGTTTTAACATATCTATTAAATTATATCTATTTAAACCTAAAATTTTTTCTATCAAATCAATTGATTCTTCTTTTGTATATCCTTTTTCTAAATATTTACATAATAAATACATACATTTTTCTTCTAATATTTCTAATTTATTTAATTCTTCAGTAACCATTGCCTCTTCTAATTCTTGCTCAATATTTATTGTATTATCTTTTATTCCTCTATTATTACTAGAATTATTCGTTAAAATGGAAATAGTAGTAACTTTTTTCACTGAATGACTTAAATATCGAAATTTGATAAATTTTAATAATTTGTATGAAATTATTTTCTTAGTCAAAGCTTCATTATCATAAAAATTTTTTTCAATTTCACCGCATTTTTCATATATAAATAATATAGAATCACTAATACAATCCTCTTTTATATCACTAAATTTAAATACTTTGTTATAATAATTACAAATTTTATTTGCTAAGTGTATTATATATTCAGCATATTTTTCGATAAAAAAATTAGTGCATTTTTCTTTTCCAATCCAAATTTTCCCCTTAGTATCAAGCAAATTAATAATAGCATTGATTTGTTCTTCTCTTTTTAAATTATAAATTCCAACAATAATTTCTTTAATTGAAATTTGAAATTTATTTGCCAGATTTTCAATTTCATGCTTTGTATAATATCTAGAATTTGAAGTTACATATTTTATTCGATTAATTTTCTTTGTTAAATATTCATCTTTAACTATAGCATTTGTTTTATTATTTCGAATATTAATTAAATTTGAAACACTAATACCCAAAATTTTTGCAAATTCTTCTTCAGATATTATTAATTCATATTTTTTATACAAATTTATAAATTCGTCATAATTTATAGTTTGTCCTATATTTATTTTTTTTAAGATTTCATTTTTAATTTTATTTTTTTCATTTTCAGTTAAAATTTTTTCTTTCGATTTTAAAACTTTAACATTACCTCCTTTTTTTATTATTCTTTTTAAATTACTATATGAAATTTCTAGGATACTTGCAAACTCCATCACTCCTATTTTCGCATTATATGGCTCATATAGTTTTTTAAATTGTTCATAATTAACAAATTGTCCAGGATTAATTTTTGTCAAAATATCTAATATTATTAAATCAATTTCTTCATCAGATGTTCTATGAAATTTTAAAACTTTAACATTACCTTTTTTATATTTTAATCTATTAAAATTATCACAACTAATATCTAAAATTTTTGCAAATTCTTCTTCCTTTAATATATTTTCATAAGGCTCATATAAAATTTTAAATTTCTTATAATTTACAATTTGACCAATATATACTTTTTTTAAAACTTCTTGTATTATTTGTTCTTTTTTAATACCTTTTTTATATTTTAATATTCGAACGTTTTGCTTTTTATATATCATATTTTTATAATTACCTGAAGTTATATTTAATATGTTAGCGAATTCTATTTCAGACATTCTATTTTTATATGGTTGATATAAATTCATAAATTCATCATAGTTAATAGATTGTCCTCTTTCAACTTTTGTTAACACTTCGTTTATTATTTCTTTTTCCTCGTTAATTATAATTCGTTTCCTCGATTTTAATATTTTTAAATTTGTTGTACCCGTTTTCATACTATAAAAATTATAAGATTCTATTTCTAAGATATCTGCAAATTCTATTTCAGACATTCTATTTTTATATGGTTGATATAAATTTGTAAATAGATCATAGTTGATAGATTGACCAGCTTTTACTTTAGTCAATACTTCTTTTACTATTGTTTCTTGTTCTTCATTATTTAAAATATATTTTTTAGATTTTAATATTTTAGCTCGTTTATTATACTTCTTTACGTTAAAAAAATTTTTATAACTTATTTCTAAAATTTCTGCAAATTCTAACTCACTCATTTTGTTTTTATATTGTTCATATAAATCTATAAACTGTTTATAGTCAATAAGTTCACAAGGTCTAACTTTCTTTAAAATTTCTTCTATTATTAGTTCTTTTTCTTGTTCAAAATAATCCATATTTACATCACCAATCATTTTTCGACATATTATATCTTTTTTAATATGTTATGTCAAACATATTAAAAAAGATGTTTAAAAATTAAACATCAACCATTCAGGCTTAAAAATCATTAAAATACCAATTAATAACATTAATATACCACCAATTAAATGTGATAATTTATTATATTTAGTAGATATACCTGTTAATTTTAATGATTTCATTGCTATTGCGAAAATAACAATATCATCAATTAAGAAAAATAAAATATAAATTAAAATATAAAATAAATATTGTAAACTGTTTAAATTATTAATTGCTAGTATTTGAGTAAATATTAAAGGTAATCCTGAAGAACAAGCAAGTTCAAT
>CALXXG010000124.1 GCA_944392625.1 uncultured Rickettsiales bacterium | reverse complement strand
CTATGTTTTTAACAATATCTTTAACAAAGGATATTTCACTTGGCTTGTTTCCGTAAAATGATATAGTTTTGTAATATTGAAAATTTGGCAGATTGCAGTATGTATCAGACTTAAAGCTTTTTTGAGCTATTGGTTTTGATATTGGCCTATTATTTTTATTATTGTTTAATTTTAAAATCGGAATTATTCGCATAAAGCTAAATCCTCGTATATTATGTGAAAATCATCAATTATTTCTTGCTTATAATTGTCTTGCCACCCTAAAACTTCTTTAAACTTGCCCCAGTACATTGATCCGTATTTTCCCAAGGAACCAAACACAGAAGGTTTAAAATGTTTTTTTAAGAAATTTTCTTCTTTTATCACAGCTTCGGCTTTATTACCCAGATGTGATTTCATAATTTCAATGGACCTGTTTAAATATTGTTCCGCAACATCAAAACTGGCTTTTGAGTTATCTTGAACGCTAAGCATGGCTAATCTTGCAATTGCTTTATAATCATTCGCAAGTGATAGCTTAGAACCGCCGGCGCCTTCTCTGATTTTTAATGCTGCATTAAAGCATTCGTTTGCTGTCATAAATCTTTTGCTTTTTACATTTATTACCCCTACAATTTCTAAAGCTGTAGCTATTTTTAAACAATCTTTTCTATCTTTAGTATCTAGGATATTGTCAATAAATTTAGCATCTAATGAAGAAAGTTTAAAATCTTGCATTCCGGTAGATTTTTTTAGGTGTTTTATATAATATGGCAAAGCATCTTCATATTTTCCTGCTTTATATAAACTGGCACCTGTTTTTGTAATTGTTGATGCTTTATAATTTGATGGCAGTTCCAGTGCTGTTTCTTTATTTTGTAATTTATACTGCTTTACAAAATATTCGGAAGCTTTTTTGTAATCAGCTTTTTTAAAATAATAATATCCGCCTGTAAATTCCAGCGTATCATTTAGAACTTTCAGCGTTTCTTTATTTAAATATTTTTCTTCTTTAATAATTTCTGATAATTCGTCTATGCCTTTTTCTATATCGTACAACGCTTTTTTATCATTTTGAGTTTGCAGTTTTGAAATACCTATGTGTATTCTTGCAATTGCTTTAGACGATTTTTCTTCATCATTCAAACTAAAAGCTTGTTCAAAATATTCCTGTGCTTTTTTATAATCGCCGTTTCTTATATTAATATTACCCATTTCAAGCAGATCTTTATATCTTGCTGATTTTTTGTCATTTAATATTTTTGAATATTCCTCTGCTTTATCTGTATCACCGGCTTTTCTGTATGACTCGATTAAATTGTTAATATTTTCTTGTATTACCGATTTATGCGCATCAAATGCAAGAATAGCTTGTCTTTCTTTTTCAAAATGTTTTATTGCTTCATTAAATTTATCATGTTTTAAAGCCTGCAATCCCAAAATTTTGTATGCCTCAGCTTTAAATGGAGATTCTTTTGAACAGTTTAATATATAGTCAGTTGTAGTTTTAATATGTTTTTCGTCGTCTTGTTCTAAATAAATATATGCCATTTGGCTTGTTATCATTGCCTTTAAGGTATTATCATTTATAATATTGGCAATCTCAAAGGCATTTTTGTATCCATTCATTGCTTGAGTCAGCTTCTCTTTATTTTCTTTAGAGTTCTGTTTATACTCGTCATAATCATTTGCCGCCAAAAGTATTAAGGTCTTTACAAATTCTTCTGAATATAATTTGTTTTTGTTTTCTAAACTTTCAATGTTTTCAACACAAATTTCACTGCTTTTATTTATTTCTCCGTTATTTCTAAAAAGCGTTGCATTAAGTAAATTTATTGATTCTTTTATATCTGATTTGTGGTTTTTTGAAATAATAGAAGCAAGGTTTAAATATTTAGCTGCATTATCATCATTTTGTATTAACAATTCCCTATTCGCCCGAATGAAAAGATTTTCAATAATATCTTTTTCTGAAGCCGAATTTTCCAAACAAAAATCCAAATCTGCATCAACAGATAAATTTCCTGAGGATAATTCATTTTGTATAATTGAATGGAGGTATTCAATATTTTTATCTTTATTTAAATTCTTTGATAATTCTCTATATATTTCAGATGAGGCTTTATATTCACCATTTTTTTGCAATAAAACAGCTTTTAGTTCTTTATACTTATCGGAAACGTATTTTGACTCTGTTCCCGTATTTTTTATCATATTACTAACTTCATTAAAAATAGCTGAAGCACTATTAATTTTATTTAAGTCGAAAAGTTTTTTACTAATAATTAAAGCATTATTTATAAATAAGTCATCAAAGGTATTTTGATCTTTATCAGTAAGTTGTTGGGGCGTTAATATACCCTGTTGTGCAATTGTTTTTGCGAGATAGTTTTCTATTTCTTCAACTTGTGCCTTATCACCAATCACCTGGCTGGTTTTTTGCAGTGCTATATAGGATTTAAAAAGCTCAAAAAGAGATACTCCATTCTTCTTTTTTTCTTCTACTGCATTTTTATATAGCTTGTTTGCACCGTGATTGTCAGAACCATGTTCAAAAATTGCTCCGAATTTATCAAACAGTAAACCTTTATAAAGACTATTTGCTTTATTTTGCCCTATAATTTTACTTACTATTTCAACATCATCAGGGGCTTGTGTTTTTATGTAAGTATGAATATCGTCTTGTTCATATTTAACAGTATTACGTCCGAAGCTAACTTTGGGATAGTTAGTATTAATAATAGGTTTAATCATAAATTGCTTTCTGCTTTTTTGTTTGGTATAAACACACAAAAAATTATATTTTGTTAGTTGGAAAATAAATTTTTACAAATGTAATTTTCTATATTAATGAGGTTTTTAATCGATGTTAACCGAATAAGTGTTCATTTAAATCTTCAATGTGATCTTTTACGGTATCGGCGATATGTTCTTCATTTTCTGTTAAATGTTGTTCTTGGGGGTGTTTTAGAGATTTTGTTAAAAATGTGTCTGCCTCATGTTCTGCTGTATTTGCAGAATGATTGCCCATTATAATATCGTTGTAATTGTGTTCGAGGTCATCTAAGCCTATATCATGCTCCTTATTTGATAATTCTTTATGAACTGTTTCTTCGAAATCCAGATCATCTTGTTTGCCTTTAAATGCGGGATTATTAACTTTTTTTTGACCTGAAGTTGTCAAATAGCCATTCTGATCAATATCACCTGAAGAAACAGAATGTCCCGATTTTTTAATCAGTTTTTCATTGTCTTCTTTTCTCCATTTGACAACATTTCTTTGTTTTGCTTGTTCTTCTAATTCTTTTTGCATTTTTTCATCATACATAATGTCAGCTTTAGAGAATTTGTTTTTTGGGGGTAATTCATCTTTTTTTGTTGTTTTTCTTAAAAAAGCTTTCAATTCTGTCTTAAGTTCTTGAAAAAGTCTTTTTATTTGTACAAATTTGAGAGGTTTTGTGTTTGACAAAATTTCATTTTTAATAGGACGATAAAGCAAGTTGGTTTGTTTTGTATGAAAAGCAATGCTTTTGGTAGTTTGTATACTTGAATAAATAATTTTTTCTATCATGTTATTTCTCCTTATTAATTAAATAATTGTTCATTTAAATTATCTATATGCTCTTTGGTGGTATCACTAATGTGTTCTTCTGTTTGTGTTAGATGCTGGTCATAATTATGCTTTCCTGTTTTTGGTAAAGAATTTTCAATTTCTTGTTCTGCATTTTCAAACCGTTGTTTACGCATTGTGATGTCATTATATATATCATCATTCTCAATACCATGTACATTAAAACCATACTCATTTCTGGATATCTGTTTATGAATTGTATCTTCAAAATCCAAATCATCGTGTTTACCTTTAAACTCTTTTTTGCACATATCATTTAACGTCTTATCATCAATTTCTCCTCTAAAAGAAATTTTTTCGGCAGCTTTTTGTTGTCTTTCAAACTCCTGCTTTGCATCCAAAATTGCCTGCTTAAGATACGATAGTCCCGAACATGTGAAATCGCTATTTTCATTTGAAGTCTTTATTGCATATGCCAGCTCATCTTTAATTTTTATTTTTATTGAAGATGGGACATTAGGGTCTTTTAACATTTTTTTTGCTTCTTTAACCGCAGCCTCATCATAAATATCCTTTGCAATTTGAGCTTTATTGGTTTTGTCGAGTTCTTTTTGTCCGGAAAGATTCTTTAAAAAGTTTTTTATTGAGTCTTTTAATTCAACTAAAAAACGTTTAAATTCTTGTATTGACTTTTCTTGAGGCGGTAGCTGTTTTACAACACAAGTTTCTGACGCATTTTTCAATAATGGATTTACATTTTTTATTTTAGATAAACTCTTTTCAACAACTTTTAAACCTACTTTTTGTATCATATATTTTCCTTTGCTTTTTATTTTCTTATAATTTTATTGAAAATCTCCATTCCAAAAACTTCTGATTATTTCTATTAATGGTCTTTCTTCATCAGAATATACAGGGATTTTGATTCTTTTTGGCTGCCAGAAAAACAGTTTTTCAAAAGCTGTGTCAATAAATGGCTGCTTGTTTGGGTGTATAGTGTTTTTATCAAGAGATTCTGTTATCGTTTTAGACATATCACAAGCCACAGCTTCTAATTGATTTTGTAAAGCATAATCACAAATTTGTTTCACTCTGTCTCCATATTTTTGACGATAATTTTGTACATTTTTTGTAGTTTCTATTAAATCGAGTTGCTTAGACAATTTATTTGGACCAAGTTTGTTTATCAATCTTGTTTCGTGAATAGCATGTGCAAATTCATGGAAAAATGTATCCAAGAAAAAATCCGTAGGTGAATGTTTGATGTCGTATGTCAAATCAGAAATTTCATCAATGTTTTTCCAATCATAGAAAAACCTATTTTCTGGTGACAAATTTTGTTTTAGAGTCTCAAAATTATTAAAAAAAATATTTCTTGACGGAACTACTTCTTCACTACTTTTATACAATTCAAAAGGTCTAAGATTACAAAAGGCTCTTGTTTTTGTATCATCTATATTTAAGTTTTCGAAATCCTTCACAAAAATTCCTTTGGGCAAAGCAAAATTCATTTTATATTTTTTGTTGATATATTCAATTAATTCAATTACTTTATTACAACACCAAGCTATTGT
>CALXXG010000123.1 GCA_944392625.1 uncultured Rickettsiales bacterium | reverse complement strand
ATAAAATAAAAGAACTATCTACTGGTGATATAAGATTATTTAATACCATAGAAGAAATGAATAGTGACCAAAAACCTAAAAAATAATGTAATAGATGATTTAGCAGACAAAATAGCAACAAGCGGATTTTCTGTTGATGATGTATTTAGCGTTAATGGGCCAATATTTTATATGAATAAACCCGTTAGAATAAAATATAATAATGAAAAGCCATTTATACGAACTATTAAAACATTTATATCAAACACCAGAAGACTTTCTAGACTTAATAGTTTTTTATTCTCAAAAAATAAAAAAGAAGAATATAAGCAAAAGGTCAAAAATGATTTAATCAACCGTTTGAATGAATTACCAAAAGATAAATTTGTCTTAAAAAATTTTGTTAGTAAAATTTTGATTAATTGCGGAATGTCAGAATCTATTAATAATATTAATATTGATTCATGTGTAATTACTTCTTTTGTATTTGATAAAAAAAATAATCAAATTGTTGAAAATAATTTTGATGGAAAAAAGCTGTATATAAATAAGGATTATGTTAATGAAAATAATAGAGAAGAATTTTATAAATTTATAAATGCAATTAATGCAACAAATAGAAACCACGCTATTGGTCGTTGTGCAACACAAGAAGTCATAAGCGGACTATTTGAACAAAAAAATAAGAATTTTAATGACAACAAAATTTTTTATCATTTAAATTCTAATGAAATGCCATTATCTTTAGAAAATAATTATACTCGTCTATCCACTCAAAAAAGGGTAAATAAATATTTTGATATAATAAGACAGGCAGCTATAAATAATAAAGATTTAAGATACATATGTGCCGGTTGTGAAGGACATGCTTTTTTAATTGAAATTGAAAGAATATATGATCAAAATGAGAAAGAAAAATTAAAACTACATTTTTATGATCCAAGTAGCGGTTTTATAAAAAAAGATAATTATGAAAAACTTTTAAAGGCTGCTAAATATATAAACGTTGATAAAAAAGGCAAAGCTATTGAGCCAGAAATAGAACTTGACAATATAAATGATGCTTTAAATATTGAAATGAAACGTACTCAAGGAAATGATGGCTTTTGCACCTATAATACACAGGGTTATTTAAAAACATTTATTAATAGAGATGAATACAATAAAAGACAATTGGATAAATTAAATCATGATCAACTGAATGACATTATGGGCAAAATAAAAGATGAATTTGAATTTAGCCATAGAGTCGCTGACAGTATATTTGAAAGAAAAAAACAAGATATAGAAAAAAATCAAAATATAGACGATATAGAAAATATCGTTAGAACTTCTATAGATGATTTCTTTTCTAGCAATAATTTAACCAATAAGGAATTATTAAATATAATAAAAAAACATGACAAAAAACTTGGTTTTGAAATATTCTTTGATGATATAATATCTTTTAGTAAGTTTTCAAATAATTTTGGAAACCAAAGAGAAATTTTATACAATAACTTTGTTGAAAAATTCAAAAAAAACAAATATAATATTGAATTTGCAAAAAAGTATATTAATACTATCAAAGAAATTCAACTAGAAATATTGGATAAAAAAAATGAAGAAAAAATAAATGATCACAATACACAATTTAATACATATATAAAAAATCATGGAAATTCCGACGAGACCATAAAAAAATTTTTATTTGAACATATAAATGATTATAACGAAATCTATAATGGTGCAATAAATTATTATTTAGAAAGAACTAACAATCCGGATTGTCAATTATTAACGAACGATGAAGTTGACTATAATAAGGCCACTAATATACTTTTAGTTTCATCTGGATTAGAACAGCTAACAATAGAGGACTTTGAAACAAATGAAAACGATAATCAAATACGTTCTAATACTGATATAAAATTATCCTATAAAAATGTTGGAAAAATGGTTTTTAGAGCATCGCTTGGAGATTCAAAAGCCAAGCAATTAATTAATAGCATCAACAATGAAAAATTAAAAAATAATCTAAATAAAATCGTTGAAATTTTAAATGCAGAGCTTAATGGCAAATTTTTACCAATAACAGAAAGAGTTGGAAAAAAATATTATGCTAGCGGAGCTCTAAGATATTCCTACATAGCTGGCCTTCAAACAAAAGCAAACTCCGATTTGCTTAGAGAACAAAAAGAAAATAATGAGTTCAAGAAACAATTGGAAAATAACATTCTATTAATTAATAATGAAAATAAGCATTTATTTCATGTTTTAAAATTAAAAATTGACAAAAATAACGATAATTTTGAAAAATTACAAATAGATTTCTATAATAATTACACAAAAAATTATTTTGCATATAAACAAAATAAAATTACTAAAAAACAATTTGAAGATCGTTCAAATATAGACTTAGAAAAAATTAATAAATTTAAACAAACTTTTTCTGATGAATTTGATAAAAATATAGAAAATATATCAAACTCCGATGATTTTAATTATGATAAAAACTGCATAAAATCTGAAATAATTTTGTTTTCTGCCTCTTCC
>CALXXG010000122.1 GCA_944392625.1 uncultured Rickettsiales bacterium | reverse complement strand
TATCATCTTAAATGAAAAGAGAAAAACGAAATCATTAAAATGATAAGATTGTACAAAAACAATCCTCTCTTTACAGGCGAGGATTATTTTTAAACAAAATATTAGATTATACTTCTCTCTTCGGTGTTTTAATTATTGGATATAAGTGTAATTGTGAAAATTATTTCAATGACGTCCAATATGTGATTTGAGCGGAAGTTCTAAAAATCAAACACTTTCTGAATTTGCTTATAAAAACAATTGTTATTCTATTATGGGAGCATTTTGATGAATTGGATGAAAAATATAAATTAAATGAAGACATTAATTTTTTATATTACAATTTTATTTATAACGCGATTGATGCCTATTTTCATAATGTACATAAACTAAAAATACCATATAGTAAACTTGAAAAAATCATTTTTAATACCAAGTTTAGGGAAAAATACCTTATCAAAAAAATTGTTTTTAATAAAGATTTTGAAAAAATAGCAAAACTTTGCCCAACTGTAAAAGATAGAGACGAAAAATACAGTTCTGCAAGAGAATTTTATAATTTTCCAATGTTAACATTTAAGGATTTTGATATTAATAATTATTCTCTTAAGAGCAAGTGTTAATTTTATATATATAGAGAAAAAAGGTAATAAAAAATAGTACATACATTGAAACCCGTAAGGTTTAAATAGTATTCTTAGTTGTTAGATATAAATTATAGCTTTGTTTTGCTTTTGAGCGTATTTGACAGTGTTATAAGCAACGCTTTTATATGTTTCTTGGATGTGGCAGACAAGTAAGTCACAATTGTCGATTATCCACTCGTTTCGTTTTGTAATTTTTGTATAGAGCAAAGACATCATTAGACAAACTCAATTTAATAATAAACAAATATAAAAATAATGTTTAATGAATACTAACAAAAAATTTTATTTTTATATTTATTATGATTTTAAATTAGAAAAATATATTTACTTAATAGTAACTATTATACTATTATTTTGCTTTCTACTTTTTAAATGCTATAATATGATTGAATGTTTTTATGACGGAGAATCAACAAAATGGAAAATTATAACAAAATAGCAAAAAACATAATTGCAAATTCATTAAAATTAAAACAAGGAGATAAATTATACATTTCAGTCAGAGGTTTATCTCAATACCCTCTTGGAAATTGTTTATTTGAAACTGCAAAAAGGCAGAACTTAAAAATAAAAAAATATTTTAGAGATAATATAAAATTTTTAAATTTTTGGGAAAATGCTTCAAAAAAAGATGTAGAAGAATTTATCAACTGGGAAACAGAAATTATAAGAAATTGCGACGGCGTAGCATTGTTAAGAGATAATATCAATTTGAAAATGTCTGATAATGCAATTGAAAAATATAATTATTATTTTAGAGAAGTTCATCAAAAAATTCGTTTTTTTAAAAAATGGGTTTTAACTATTGTCCCTTGTTTGGAAGAAAGCATAGAGAATAATGTGGATTTACAATTAATGACAAAAACTTACTTAAAGTCTTCTTCCATAAATAGCAAAAAATTCGAACAAGCATTAAACCCATTATTTGATTTAATGAATAATACAGATAAAGTCCATATTATTTCTTCAAATACTGATTTGGTTTTTAGTATCAAAAATCAACAGCCAAGAAAATGTTTTGGAGAAAAAAATCTACCTGATGGTGAAATTTGCATTCCTCCAGTTGTCAATAGTGTAAATGGTTATATAACTTATAATGTACCAAGCAAACGTAATGGAATAGTTTATGAAAATATTTATTTTAAATTTGAAAATGGAAAAATAATTGAAGAAAATTGCAACCATAAAGAATTATTAACGAAAGAACTAAATATTGATGAAGGAGCAAGATATATAGGAGAATTTGCTATAGGTTTAAACCCTTACATAACAAAACCTTTAAACTCTATCTTATATGATGAAAAAATATGCGGAAGTTTTCATTTTACACCCGGAAATTCTTGCAATTCCAATACAAAAGGGAATCGTTCCAGTTTGCATTGGGATCTAATACAAATTCAAACAAAAGAATATGGTGGTGGAGAAATATGGTTTGATGATGTACTTATAATAAAAAACGGATTATTTGTTTTAGAAACGTTACAGCATTTAAATCCAAAAAATTTAAAAAAAATTTTAGATGACAAAAAATATACAAATTAAAATTTAGAACAAGAAAATACTTTATTAAACATATCAGAAAAGAGGACATAAAAAAATTAATTCTCTTTTATAGTTTTATACAAAAAACTAAATTAATAAATTTAAAAAAATATATATATATCAAATTTTATTAAAACATCATATCCAAAATCGCTAATCCCTGTATTTATAAAGGTTTTATGGTGCTCCCAGAAGGATTCGAACCCTCGAAAATCGATCCGAAGAAATTAAAACAAACTACTAAATAATCCCTTTTCATACTAATCTTGCACATATTTTATCGTTTTATAAACATACTTAACTACCTAAAAATAAAAGCTTTCAACAATTTGCTTTCATAATAAAACACTAACAAATAACAAAACGAAAGAAGACAACACAATTTAGCTAGTTTGCAAAAATTCGTTAAAATATTTTTATGTTCCATTATGCTACTTGCAAAAAACATTTTATTCGATTTTATATGTTTAATATTATAATTTGCAATTATTTTGCACGAATAATTATACTTTCAAACCATTGTTCTTGAAATTCAGTCAAGGCTTTTATTTGTTCGTCAGTATAATTTTTTCCATCAGGTACAACAACAAGTTTGTCGTCATTATCATTGGTTCTATGTATAATTGCAATTACCTTACCTTCAAATACTTCTAGAGGTTTAAATATTCCTAGTATATAAGCATCGAGTTCTTCACCGTCGCCAGATATGGTGTTAGGAATATATCCATAATTTACTGGATAAATAAATCCGTGTTTTGGGTGCATTGTTCCCAATGGTCTATCCATTTTCACTGTTATATTTTTATTTAGATAATTTTCATTCATAATTTATCTTCCTTATTTATCAATATTTTCGCCACTTCATCTTATCAAACAATATTATACAATACAAACACGAAATAATACAACACAAAACA
>CALXXG010000121.1 GCA_944392625.1 uncultured Rickettsiales bacterium | reverse complement strand
TAATAAATCGTAATCTTTATTATTTGATAACTATAATTCTATTTATTATTTTTCTTATAAGCATAAAATTTAAATAAATCTCTTGCTATTAGAAAAATTTTGTTTATCATTTTAGAAGAAGGATATGTTATTTTTTAATGGCAAAGTTTATTCATTTGAGAAACCATACAGAGTATTCTCTATGTCTTGGTGCAATTAAGTTAAAGAAAATGATTGCAAAGGCAAAAGAGTATGATATGCCTGCTGTTGCAATTACAGACAGCGGAAATATGTTTGGTGTCCTTGAATATTCTTGCGCTGCATCAGGAGATGGTATTCAGCCAATCATTGGCTGTGAATTGTTAATGGATGCAAAAGAATTTTTTGATAGAGAAGATGTAGGTTTTGATAAGGAAAAAAATTTTTCAAAAATAGTTCTACTAGCACAAACGGATGAAGGTTATTATAATTTAGTTAACTTAGCAAGTAGAAATTTTTTAGAAAGAAAACCCGGCATTACTCCGCATATAGAATTTGAATGGTTAAAAGAAAAAGGCGAAGGTATTATTTGTCTTACTGGTGGCTGTGAAGGGCTTATTGGCAAACTGCTTTTGAAAAATCAGAAAGAAAAAGCTGAAAAAGCTTTACTTAAACTAAAGGAAATTTTTGGAGATAGACTTTATATTGAATTATTAAGGCATGGTCTAAAGGATGAAATAGATACAGAAAAAGGATTTTTAGATTTAGCCTATAAACATAATGTACCTTTAGTTGCTACAAATGATTGTCATTTTTTAACTAAAGATATGTTTAAGGCGCAGGATGTTCTATCATGCATTGCTGACGGTAAATATGTTACAGAAACTGACAGAAAACGACAAACACCGGAACATTATTTCAAAAGTCCGGATGAAATGATAGAGCTTTTTGCTGATATACCTGAAGCTATTGAAAATACTATAAATATTGCAAAAAGAATTCATACAATGGCTTATACAAGAAAGCCAACTTTGCCGCATTTTCAATTGCCTGAGGGTATGACAGAAGCTGAATATATGCGTAAGTTGAGTGTTGAAGGACTTGAAAAAAGACTTGAGCAGAAATATAAAAATGAAGGAATAACGGATGAAGAAGAAAAGAAGAAGATTCATGAACAATATTTTGAACAACTTGAGTATGAAATAGATGTTATTACAAAAATGGACTTTCCAGGATATTTCCTTATAGTCGCAGATTTTATAAATTGGAGTAAAACCCACGATGTTCCTATTGGACCGGGCAGAGGATCGGGTGCTGGTTCCGTTGTTGCGTGGGCTATGAAAATAACAGATTTGGATCCAATTAGATTTAAGTTGTTCTTTGAAAGATTTTTAAACCCTGAAAGGGTTTCAATGCCTGATTTTGACGTTGATTTCTGTCAGAGAGGAAGAGAACGTTCAATAAAGTATGTTCAGGAAAAATACGGCTATGATATGGTTGCCCAAATTATTACATTTGGAAAATTGCAATCAAGAGCTGTTATAAAAGATGTTGGAAGAGTTTTGCAGATGAGTTATGCTGAAGTTGATAAAATCAGTAAAATGATTCCACAAAATCTTAGTCTTGAGGAGGCTTTGGAACAGGATCCAGATTTAAGAAAACAGCAGCAGGCAGATCCGCAGATTGGAGAATTAATATCTATTGCGCTTGAACTTGAAGGATTAAACAGACACTCATCAATGCATGCTGCAGGTGTTGTTATTGGAGATAAGCCTTTGCAGCAGATATGTGCATTATATTCTGATGGAACTGAAGGTTCTATGCCTGTTGTGCAGTATACTATGAAATATGCAGAAAAAGTTGGACTTGTTAAGTTTGACTTCTTAGGCTTAAAAACTTTGACAATTATAAAGGACGCTTTGGACTTCATAAAGGATAGGGGTATTACAATAGATATAGACAATATACCGCTTGATGATAAGGAAGTCTATGATATGCTTGTAGAAGGTGATTCTGTTGCAGTGTTCCAGGTGGAGTCTAGCGGAATGAAATCAATTCTAAAACAGATGAAGCCGGATAATATTGAGGATATTATAGCTTTAGTGTCTCTATATCGTCCTGGTCCTATGGCAAGTATTCCGACCTATATTGCTAGAAAACACGGCTTGGAAAAAGTTGAATATTTGCATCCTAAAATGGAGCCGATTTTGAAGGATACCTATGGTATTATCATCTATCAAGAACAGGTTATGAATATAGCTAAGGCTCTTGCGGGCTATACATTGGGTGGTGCTGATCTTCTTAGAAGAGCTATGGGTAAGAAGATTAAAGAAGAAATGGATAGGCAAAGAGGTATATTTGTTGAGGGTGCAAAGAAATTTAGTAATATAGATGAGGATTTGTCTAATAAAATATTTGATTTATTGGCAAAATTTGCAGAATATGGTTTTAATAAAGCGCATGCTGCAGCCTATTCTGTTATAAGTTATCAAACAGCCTATCTAAAACATTATTTCCCTGTTGAGTTTTTAATCTCAACTATGAATATGGATATTGCTGACAGTGATAAAACTAATTTTTATATACAGGATTTAAAGGCCCATAATATTAAAATTTTACCTCCTAATATCAATAAATCAGACACATATTTTAGTGTTGAAAGAATACCTTTAGTTGGTGAAAAGGATAAAAAAGTTAAAAGATACCATGAAAATGAAGAATTAGCTGTTAGATATGGTTTCTGTGGTGTCAAGGGGGTTGGATCAAATGTTGGTGAAGAAATAGTTAATGAAAGAAAAGCCCATGGCGATTTTAAAGATATATTTGATTTTGTTGAAAGAGTCAGCGGTAAAGTTATAAATAAGAAGACAATGGAAGCCCTAGCAAAATCTGGAGCGTTTGACAATATACACAATAACAGAAAACAAATACATGACTCATGCGAAGTTTTAAGCAAATATTGTGCAAGCTTTCAAGAGGAAAAAAATAGCAGTCAACTAAGCTTATTTGGCGGATTTGACAGTGGTTCAAATGTAAAACCAATTTTAGCAAAAACAGATGATTGGTTTGGTGTTGAAAGGTATCAAAGAGAATTTGAAGCTTTTGGATTCTATTTAAAAGGACACCCGCTTGATAGTTTAAAAACAGATTTAGAAAGCAGAGGTATTACATATTCTAATGAACTTGAAAGCGATAATATTCTTGACGGTGATAAGATTAGACTTGCCGGCGTAGTTGTTAGCACAAGCATAAAGTCAAGTGCTAAAGGAAGATACGCCTTCATTGGATTGTCGGATCCAAAAGGCATGATTGAAGTTGCCTTATTTGACAATGATTTAATTACTGCCCATAAAGATTGGATTGATGATAAAGAGCATCATCAATTAGTAGTAGAATGTACAATAAAAAAAGATGATGGTGGATTTAGAGCTATAGCAAATAATTTTTCACTTCTTAAAGATTTTATAAAGAATACAGCGCCGGGCACATTGCAGAAAATAACCCATAGGCCGCCAAAAAAAGAATGGAACGGCGAAAAAAAGCCATGGCAGAATAAAGAAGGCGGAAATAATAATTTTAGCAAAAAAGAAGATACCACAAGCTATAAACATGATCCGATAGTCATACAAAAATCGCTTGAACCACCAAAAATGATAGGTGAAATGAATATATATATCAAAAATCAAAGTCCTTTAAAAGACCTAAATAGAATTTTAAATGCAAGCAAAAGAGAGAATGCTAAAGAATTTACAAAAGTGTATCTGCATGTTGACAATAATGGACAAGATGTAAAAATATATTTAGGCGATGGCTTTCAAATATTTGATCTAGAAAAAAAGAGAATAAAAGAAACTCATGGTGTTATAAAGGTTGAATCATAAATTCTTATTTATAATTTTATATAAAAAATAAAACAAATATTGATTTTAATTTTTTGTTTTATATTATGGACTGTAGTTAGTTTTTAAAATAAACAAAATGAAAAAACATATAGATGAAACTAGGTTAAAAAAGCTTTGCAAGCTTGCAAGAATAGAAATTAAAACTGAAGAAGTTGAAAATTATCTAAATTTATTAAATAGTGATTTAGAAAAGCTTGAGGCCCTTGATGATATAAATACTGATGGTTTAGAACCGTTATCAAACCCATATGACATGGTATTAAGACAATATCCAGATGTTGTCAGTGATGGAAATAAGGTGGATGATTTAATGAAATGCGCGCCAAAAGAATTGTATAATTATTTTGTGGTGCCAAAAGTTATGGATAAATAGAGAGAGGTTGGAATGGATTTAACAAAATTAACTTTATTGGAAGCTAAAAAAGGCTTAGCAGAAAAGAAATTTAGCAGTTTAGAATTAACGGAAGAATTTATAAAAAATATAGAGAAGAATAAACGTTTAAACGCTTTTATAACTGAAACTTTTGATTTAGCTAGAGAAAGAGCAAATGTTTCTGATGAAAAAATTGCAAAAGGCGTTGGTGGAAAGCTTGAGGGTTTGCCTATGGCCGTCAAGGATTTATTCTGCACAGATGGCATTAAAACAACATCAGCCTCAAGAATGTTGGAAAATTTTGTTCCGCCATACGAATCTACTGTTACATCAATTCTTGATAAAGAAGGTTACGTAATGGTTGGTAAAACTAACATGGATGAATTTGCATGTGGATCCACCACAAAAACAAGCTATTTTGGCTCAACTATTAATCCACACAAGGCTAACAATGATGATAGAGACCTAGTTCCTGGTGGCTCTTCTGGCGGTTCTGCGGCAGCTGTCGCTGCAAATATGGCTTTAGCTGCGACCGGTAGTGATACGGGTGGTTCAATTAGACAACCGGCAAGTTTGTGCGGATTGGTTGGAGTTAAACCAACCTATGGCAGAATATCAAGATATGGTATGATATCCTACGCTAGTTCATTGGATCAAGCAGGATTTTTTACAAAAGATGTCAGAGACTCTGCTTATCTTACGGAGATGGTTAGTGGAAAGGATGACAAAGATTCTACAACTGTTGACAGGGAAGTTCCAAATTATTTGCAAAATTTAAATTCAAATATAAAGGGCAGAAAAGTTGGTATAGTTAAAGAACTTTTAAACCTTGGTGATAAATTAGAAAAAGACAATCAAATAGCTTTTAATAATGCGATTGAAATTCTTAAAAAAGGCGGGGCTGAAATTGTTGAAATATCAATACCTACTATTGAGGCTACAGCACTTTTATATATGGTTTTATCCTATACTGAGCTTGGTTCTAATTTAGCAAGATTTGATGGTGTAAGATTTGGCAGAAGAACTGAACAAGAAGTTAGATCTTTAGATGATTTATATTATAAGTCAAGAAGCGAAGGTTTTAATGAAAATGTAAAGAAAAGAATACTGCTTGGCTATTATTTATCTTCATCTGATAACTATGAGAAATACTTTATAAAATCTCAAAAAATTAGAAGAAAATTAGTAAACGAATTTATTGAAGTGTTTAAAAATGTTGATATAATTTTAACGCCTTCAACACTTGGCACTGCTTTTCCAATAGAGCAAACCGCAGAAGAAATTGCAAAGGATAAGGATAGCAATGCTTTAAACGACTTTTTTGTATGCCCTGCAAATATGGCGGGATTACCAGCCATAAGTGTTCCATTTACTCTTTCAAAAACTGGATTGCCAATTGGCATGCATCTGATAGGAAATTATTTTGATGAACAAAGCATGTTTGATTTTGCTTTATTTATTGAAGAAAATAAACTATAAATTTAATCAGTTCCATAAGTAAATATCTTATGGAACTTTTAATTATTCAAAATATTAATATTATATAGTAAAATTAAAACTACTCCCATGATTTGTTAAATTCTTTATCCTTAAATAAACTAGCTAAGCCGCTAATTTGTTTTAATCTTAATAACTCTTCAATATCCATTCCTATATTTTTCATAATCCAAGAATCAGACATGCCACTATTAACTAAATCTTCTACTATTTTAACCATTAATTCTGTTGAATGAGAACCGCGAGCTCTATTATGTCGTATTGTACTTGCCATTCTTTCACTTAAAGGTTTATCAATTACTGAAACAGGCAACATTCCATTTTCTCTTTTAAAAATATCCTTATGAGTTTTCATTACCATATAGCGATGAAATCCATCCACTATTTCATACTTATCATCATTAGCAATATAATAGCAAACTATTGGCATTGTATATCCATCTTCCAATATTGATTTATAAAGTAATTTTAATTCTGGTGTTGCTACAACATTTGGATTGTAAGAATTAGCTTGTATTTTCTCAATAGGGACCCTTTTAATACTGTAAACCGGGCTTTCAAAATCTTTTCTACTCATAATGTTTTAATATTATTTTTGATAAATTATAAATTTTTATATTTTTCAAGTGCAGCTTTTCTTTGAGATTGCTCCTTTTTAGTTTGAGTAAACCCCATATATTTGCAATACCAATCATTTTTTAATATACATACACACATCCTTTTAAAAGATGGAACATCCTTAAAATCATCAACTTCAACATCATCAGGATATTCTTCAAAAATTATTAAATCTTTATTTGACTTTTTGCTTACTTTTCCTTTGTTTATAAACTTTACGCCTGTTTCTTCTAATTGTCTTATGGTTTTTTCATTTAAAACACCTCCTTTTTCCTTCCAAAATTTTATACTCGTCATGAATTTTGCTTTATAATTATTTTTTGTTTCCTCATCAAGAGTTGATAGTAAAAAATTTAAATAATCTCGCCAAGAAAAATCATTTGGTTTTGTAATTGATTTCCATCCCATAGCTGTTGTACCACCATATATACCAGCAAAACTCACACCATTAACCCTGCTTATCATTTTTCCCCACATAGTTGGATCAATAGTTTTATAAAGCTTAAGAGCCGAACTAGCACAATCATTAAATGGGCTAGCGACTCTCATACTATCTATTGATGCTCCAGCCTGATAAAATAAATCATATATTGGATTATATTCAAACTCAAATTTAGCATTTGCAATCCATACATCTTCTGCCGTCCAGTCATATAGTGGATATCCGTTATATGCACCATTTTTTAATTCATAAATATAATTCTGATTTTTATATTTTCTAAAACCATTTCTTATTCTTAAATATCTGCTAAAACTTTCATCGGCTCTTATACCAACTAACCCTATAGTTTTTCCATTTTTTTGTTTTGAATACCATTCTGAAAAAGAAATATTAAAATCATAGTCAGTCATTGTTTCATTATAATATTTTCCAAAATTATTGTTATAGAAATTTATACTATTCTTCGGCAACTTTCTAACCCATAATTTTTCTTCTTTTGGATCCCATGGCCTCCAATAACCGCGATTCATACTTATACTATTTTGCGCCTTTATTGGCATACATATATGATATAATTCTATATAATTTTTAAATTTTTTCTCAATTGTCTCCACAAACTCAATAGTTTTTTGATATTGGCATTCATAATCAATATGAAAAAGTCCTATCTTTCTTTTTATATTGTTATCCTTTATATATTTAATAACCAAGTTTAATAGCAAAGTGCTGTCCTTTCCTCCAGAAAAAGCAACATAAATATTATCAAATTCACTAAATATATATCTCAGTCTTTCAATGCAAGCTTCATATACATTTATATCTTTATATTTTTTCATAAACCTTTTTATAATTAAAGATTAAACAGCATCTTATGATATATTATGATAAAAAATATATATTTTCAAGATTTTTTAAATTTATAGTTGCTAATTATTTCATTATAAAGCTATATTATCAAATATTTTCTATTGTTTAAAAAGTCTTCGGCTAAATTAAATGTTCTCAACCAAAAATTATCGTACTTAGTAAAATCATTTCTAGAAACTATTTTTTTAGCTTTTTCCAAAGTATTATCAACTTTTCTTGTATAGCCATTTAAAGTAATTTTATCAACTTCTTTTGCAAACAGTTTTCTTCCTTCTTTAAAATCAACTTCAAATATTCCATCTAATTCTTCAGGCTGTAAAATAAACTTATTTAGAGGTAAATCACTTTTTAAAAAAAATGTATGACAAAATTCTCTATTTCTATAAGGTATTATTATTTTACTTCCCTTGTCAGTTGCCCATTTAAAATAACCCAAATATGTTAAATCCTCAAATTTTACATCAAGACCAAGTTCTTCTTTTATTTCACGAACTCCATCTTTTACCGTCTCGCCGCTTGATATATGACCAGCACTTGAAATATCCAACATGCCAGGATTTGTTGATTTATCTCTACTTCTTAGTTGAACTACAAGTTTTCCATTTGATCTTATTATCCAGCAAAAAAATGTTTGATGCCACAACCCTTTTCTATGAACTTCATTTCTTTCTTCTTTACCTATGAGTTTAAAATCAGCATCATAAACATCAAGTAATTCAACCATATTCACCCCTGTACTTTTAAATTAATAAACACACAACAAACTAGTATTAATAAATACGAACAATGCATGATATTTCAGCCACATTTTTACTCAATAAAAGATAAATATCAAGAAAAAATTTAAAATATATTTTTATTTTTTATTTTTATATTTTATAGTTGTATATAATATTATAAAAGCAAATATTTCAGAAATTGTATTAAAAAACATTATTTGAAATGATTTTAAATAAAAACCATATAATATTAATGTAACTATACCAATATTATAAACAATGTAGCTTAATATGGAGATTCCTTTAACATCTTTTGTTTTAATAATCTTTATAGCCTGTGGTATAAAAGAAATAGACAAACAAAAACCACTTAAAAATCCTAAAAATTCGCCAAGCAAAACATTCATAATTTATATTAATTTATTAAAACTATTATATGATAAATCAATAATATAAAATGTAAATAAATAAATATTTATTTTATTAAACTTTAAGTTTAATCAAACTAAAAATATATGTAATATAACTTCATTTACTTTTAATATCAATGTTTTATATTAAAATTATATAAATAATTTTAATAAATATATGACTTTTGAAAGCTATTTTGAAAAATTAAATAATGAGTATAATTTTCTTATAAAAGATAAACAAACAAATGTGCTTACTAATGTTGTAGTGGATGAAAAAGAATTTGAAGTGTTGAAAATTGCTGTAGAACATAATCATGGTATTTTAAACCTTTTAAGTAATAAAGATGCAATTTTTTCTTTATATAAAAAAGGATTAATAAACATATCTGACAATAATTATTTCATTGTAAAAGACTCTATAATATCAATATTTAAAAAGAATAGCAATTCAGATTTAAATATAAAAAATAGCACAATGGACAATTTAATAAATATGGTTAATAGTTTTAAAAATAAGGTAGCACTTTTTTATGCAGTATAAATATTAAAATTTATATTGAATAAAAAAATTTATAGTATATAGTCGCTAACTTTTTCTGTAGTTTCAGGAAAGTCTTGTATAAATTGCAATTCTTTTTCTATATCTATATTATTGCTATTTCTATTTTCAAAGCTGTCTTTATCTAATTCAAAAATATTAATAACGGCACCATTGTTATTTATCATTTTTGTCTTAAATTTAAATCCTAGTTTTAACAATATTCTTTGGGAGACTTTATTTGTCACTAAATTATCACCCATAATTTTTACATTTGGAAATTGCCTAAAAGTATTTTTAATAAGTATTTCCGAAATTTCTGTTGTAATGTGTTTATTCCTATACTCTTTTTTTAGAAAATATTCAATTTCCATTATTTCTGGCTCAAAATTTTCATTTTCTTTTATTGTAAATATTCCTATAATGCCTACTATTTCACCATTACTGTTTAGTACTTTGGAAGTTTTAACTTTTGTATTTTTTCCATAAGCTGTTGACATTTTTAAAAAATATTCAATATCTTTTTTATTTTTAGCGCAGGAGCCATTAAATGATGATGCTGTTCTCATAATTTCATCATTGCATATAATCTCTTTTACTAGCTCAAGATCTTCATCTAATTCATATTCTAGTGGTATTATTCTAAGTTCTCCAACAAATTTATTATTATATATTATTTCCATATCGTTATTAATTTTATTTAAAGTTACTTTTTTAATCAAATCTACAAATTTTTTTGCATTAGGACTAAAGTATACATGTTTTTTACTTAAAACACAATAGGTAAATGATGGAAAAATATTTATTTTTTTAGTTATTAATGTTTTTCTATCGTCACTATTAATATAGCTGGATGATATTGGAGCAACGCAAAGATTTTCCTTAATCATTGATTTTACGATCTCCCAATTCGCATCTTTAAAAATTATATTATTAACAAAATTATCATTATTGAGTAAAAAATTTAGGTATGAGTGTGTTTTAAACAATTCTTCATCCATACATACCAAATTTGATCTAGCTATATCTTCTTTAGTTATTTCATTTTCTGGCTTTGAGGCAAGCCAATGATCTTTATGCATTACTAACGTTAAATCATCATCATAAAAATCATCATATTTTATTTCCTTTTGATCTCTTTTTGTACCATCAGTTGGATATATCATAAAGTCTATTTTTTCCTGTATTAAATGCTTTATAGACTCATCAAATGGAGTAATCTCAATCTTAAAAACAACATTAGGATTAGTTTTTTTAAATTCTTTTATAGCCTTTGGTAAAATTTCATAAGCAACGTTTGGGTGGCATGCAAAATGAATATAATTATTCTTTAGCTCCATAACATTATTTGAAAAGCTGGAAAATAATCCGTCTATACTTTGCAGTCTCAAAACAGCTTCATTATAAAACATTTTGCCTTTTTCTGTGAGAACCCTCCTTTTATTAGAAGTAAGATCAAATAGCTTAAAACCTAAATCCCTTTCAAGAGATTTTATTTGCTTTCCAATCGTAGCAGATTCTAAGTTTAAAACCTTTGATGCCTGCATTGCACAACAATCATTCTGAACTGTTGCTATAAACCCCCTGAGTTGATTTAATCTATCTTTCTTATAATAAAATTCACTTTGCACTGTATTTAAACTTTTAGTTTAATCAATTACTTATACATTTTATTATAAAATATTTTAAAAACAATATTTATTTTAAACAAAATTCAAAAAAATTACTAAAATAATTTATAATCTAAACAATATATTTATAGCTTAAATATCATATATAAACATATTTTATATAAAAATTAAAACTAGGTAGATAGTAATAATTATAATATATATTTCATTATTATAAAATTAAATTTTCATATTAAAAATATAAAAAGTCCTCCATAAATTGAAGGACTTGTTATATAAATAAAAATAAATATATTATTTTTTAGCTTCAGGAGCTTTTGCTGCAGGAGCTGCAGGAGCTGCGGCAGTAGTTGCTGTAGCTGTAGCATCAGCTGTTGGAGTAGCTATGTCAGTAGATTTACCTCTACCTGTGATAGTACAAACGTTGAAGTTTGTTTTATCAACTGTTTTGATTCCATCTGGTAAAGTTATGTCATTTATTTTTTTCTTATCACCAATGTGCATAGTTGAAACGTTTACGTCTATTGATGCAGGTATGTTCATTGGATCAACATAGCATTGAATTTTTCTTTTTAGAATATTTAAAAAACCGCCTTTTTTAACACCTGGAGATTTTTCTCTTCCAATAAAATTAACTGGAATATAAACCTTAGCTTGTTTTTTACCTTCAATATTTATAAAATCAACATGTCTTGGCATATCTGATACTGGATCTAAATCAACTTGATATGATAAAACTTGATATTTTTTACCATCTACCGTTAACTCAATAGGTCTTATTTGAATATTACCTTTTAAGTATTCTTTATCAAAATCTTTTTTAATAATTGATATGTAGATGTTTTCTTCACCATTATTTCCATAAATAACAGCTGGAATAAGACCTTCTTTTCTCAATCTATTAGTATTAGAAGAACCTAAATCTTTTCTAATGCTACCATTTAAAGTTAAAAAATTAACCATTTTTACTCTCACATTTTTTAATAAAATAATAATAAGCTGATTACTAGTTTTTGCTTGCTTTCTTTACTTCATCTATTACAGAATTAAATAAAGATTGGCTGCATAATCCTAATAAAACAGGATCTCTTGGCGTTATTTCTTTTATATTCCAATGAGTTCTATTTCTTATAGAATCAATCATAGTTGTGGTTGTACCAATTAGCTTTCTAATTTGCGCATCAGTAATGTCTGGATAGTATTTTAATAAAAAAGCTATTCCGTTTGGTTTGTCACCTCTTCTTGCAATTGGAGTATATTTACCTTTTTTCTTTTTAACTATATCTAAATCTTCGGATATTTGCTTTTTAAGTTCCAATTTTTTATTTGGGTCTTTTTCACATTCAGCAATCATTTCTCTTGTTAATTGACCGTTGTCTATTGGACTTTGACCAACTATGCCGCTGGCAACATCACCATCAGCTATACCTTGAACTTCTAGTTCATGCATACCACAAAAATCAGCAATTTGTTCAAAAGTTAAAGCAGTATTTTCAACCAACCATACCGCTATTGCTTTCCTCATTAAAGGTAATTTATTTCCACTCATAATTATCAATATATAAATTAAATAACACCTTAAAGATTATAATTTAATAATATTTAAGTCAATAAAAAAAATATTTACTTTTAGTTTTTTTATTATACAATAGTTTTGCATTAAAAAATTTTGTATATGAAAAATATTTTATTAAACTTATTAATGATACTATTTCTCATTCTAATAATAGCCTTTTTTATGTATCTAGAATACAAAACAGGTTCATCATAGTTTAAAAATTGTATTTAAATATAACATACTATATTCATAAAATCAAGTAGTCATATGTAATTATGAGACTGTCAAAAAATGATACCTACCACAAACTCCCTATTAGCCAACAACCAAATACTATCTTCAAGAGCTTTTTTACTCTTTGGAAATCTTTGTGTGTCTCTGTTTAATTTGCTTAAATTACT
>CALXXG010000120.1 GCA_944392625.1 uncultured Rickettsiales bacterium | reverse complement strand
GCGGACTTGATAAAGAGATGTTAGAAAACTTAAAACAAAACCATAAGCTTGTAATAACTCTTGAAGACGGCATTATAGAAGGCGGTTTTGGGCAAAAAGTTGCTTCATTCTATAGTGATTCTGATATGAAGGTATTAAACTTCGGTGCTAATAAAGAATTTACAGATAGGCTTTCCTATGATGAATTAGCAAATAGATATAGATTAAAAGAGGACTTGATAGTTCAAGACATTTTAAACATTTTAAAATAACCGTTTAGGAGGATAGATAATTTCTATCCTCTTTTTCTGCCATTGCCTCATTTAAGGCTTTAATTATTTTTTCTTTTTCTTCACTGTCATTTGTTAAAAGTCTAAGCAACCTTAAATTTGCTTTTGATAAAATACTGTCTTTTATAGAGTCTCTTTTCTCTTGATCTAAATTATTTTTGTGATATGCGTATCCATCTATTTCTATAGCTAAAATTGACATTTTATCTATGGTGCTATAAATAACAAAATCTACATGGGAATCACTTTGTATAAAATCAATTTCGCTTTTAGAATATATTCCTGTTATTACTATTAAATCTTTTAAATAAATATGCATTGCAATATTTAGATGATTGAATTTTGTGCTTTTAATAGAATCACATATGCAGCCATAGGCTAGATTTTCTGACATGTATTTAGATACCTGTTCATGCTCTTTGATAAATAGCAGCCTTTCTTGTTTATATTGTTTATATAGAAGATCAAATATTGAACGCACTTTGCTCTCAACTACCTCAAGGTTATTGTATTTTATGTAGTTAATAAGGTCTATAATATTAGAATCTTTTATATTCTTTTCATTTGAATATACTATATAAAATTCTTTTATAGCCCTTGAAAGCGCGACATTTATTAGATTTGGATTATCAATGAAATCACATATATTATCTTTTACTGTAGAAAAAATAATAACATCTTTTTCTCTACCTTGAAAACTATGGACAGTGTTGATTTCTATTCTTTTATCATCTATATTTTTTCTAAGTTCGTTTACTTGATCTTTATAGGGAGAAATAATGCCTATAGTTTTATTTTTGTCATCAATATAGGGCAAAACTTCTCTAGTTATAATGTCAATTTGTCTTTGGTTAGTACGCAATCTAGCATGATTGCCTTTTATTGTTTTTATAGCCTTTAATGGTTTGTCATCATCTTTTTTTACTGTCATTATTAAAAGTTCATTGTTATAGAATTTTTTATTGCAAAAATCAATTATTTTTGGATGACATCTATAGTGTTCCCTCAGCAATACGCAAGGCACGTTTGGATATAAAGTTGTTATTGAAGATAACAGACTGTGCTCGCATACCCTGTATTCATTATCTATGCTATAATTTTTCAATATAGCCTCTGAGTTTTTTTTAACATCTTGTGTTATAACATTTGGAAGTTGTTTTGAATCTCCAACTATTACAATATTTTTTGCGCAGGACATTGATATGGCAGAAGTAATAATATCCGCCTGAGAGGCTTCATCCACAATAAGATAATCAAAAATAAAGCCATTATTGCATATATTTTTTAAAGAATATAAAGTGCTAAATACTATTGGATATTCTTTGATAAATTTATCATCAACAGAATTTGTATCATTAATGATAAAGGTTTTTCTAGTTCTACCATAAAAATCCTTGTAGATTTTATTTTTCAATACAGTTAAAGAATCTTTTTCTAAAGTTTTTATTTTTTTATCTATATAATTGTCTCTTAATATAGTCTCAAGTTCTTCAATTTCTTTATTTAATTCTTCTATTTTTGATACATAAAAATAATTTTGCAGATATAGTTTTAAATTCAATATTTCTTCTTTATTTAAAAATAGAAACTTTATGCCAAATATTTTTAAAAAGAAAAAATAATTAGAAAAAAGATTTTTTTTATTTTCTCTATTCATGCAGGCAGCCATAAGTTTTGAAATTATGGCATTAGAATATTTGCAAAAAAATTTTTTTATTTTTTTGTTTTCCTTTAAATTACAGCAATTCTTTTTAAAATGCTCAAACTCTAATTCGTATTCGCCTTTTTCATGCAGTATTTTTGACAATCTATTTTGATACTTTAGTATCATATTTATTGCATTTATATTCTTTGATATTTTTCTTGACAGGGCAGTATTATTTACAATAGTATTAAAACTAGATATATCTAGATATTTGTTCTGTTCATTAATAAATTCTTGCTTATTATTTTTTGATCCCAAAGTTGCAGTTAAAAAATCTAAATTATATTTTTTCAATTTATTTTTTACATTGACTACAGCCGTATTATTGCTGGAAGCTACTACGACAGACTTATTCTGCATAAAAGCATTTGCAATAATATTTAATATTGTCTGGGTCTTTCCGGTGCCGGGAGGTCCTTGAATTACGCTTATTGGATAGGAAAAAGCCATTTCAATTGCTGATTTCTGACTTATATTAATTCCAAACGGGAAAATTAATGAATTTGTATTAAATTGTTTTTTCTTAATTTGCTTTTTATATAGATAATGATATAATATTGTATTTTTGTCTATCCTATCTATTTTATTAAAATATTTTTCCAATATGCATAATTCTTCACCTTCAATTTTCAGTTTTGAAGCTGATGCTTCTTTGCCGAAATACTCCATTATATAAGCAGCTCTTTTAATCTCTTTTGTAAAATTTTCAAACCTGATTCTGTCGGGTTTATAATCACGTTCTACTTCAATATTTTTGAATTTTATTTTTATATCGCCATTACTCATTATATAAAATGAAGAAATTTTATTTGTACTATCACTGCCGTCAATATATATTTTTAGTCTTTCATCTATAATTTTCATAGCTTTAAGATATATTTTTATCTACAACTTTACATATAAATAAATTAAAATATTCTATAAAAAATTGCAATAATATATATAAATACAAGGGAAATTTTTATTTAAATTTCTTGTATTTTATATTAAATAAATAATAATATTATCAGAATCACTATTAGACTATAAATGTACATTGACATAATAAAAAAATATTTTCCTAAAATAGAAATCAAAACCACAAAATTAATCACTGAAGGCTGGGAAAGCGACATATTGGTTGTAAACGATGAAATTGTATTTAGATTTCCCAAAAAAGACACAAGGTTTGACTGCGTCTATGAAAAAGAAAAAATAATAACCGACAATATAAGAAAATTTATCACAACAGAAATATCCAATATTCAAATATATAAAGAAAAAGATTTTATGTTCTCTGTCATAAAGCTAATAAAAGGTGAAAATCTATATCACATAAAGGCAGATATAACCAGCGATTTTGTTAATTTTCTAAAAGAAATTCACTCTATTGACGTCAAACCTCTAAAAAAATACAATCTTGATGCCAACAATCTGCCATTTTACAGATATAGATTAACTTTAAATAATTTTTTATTTAATTATGATACATTGCCTGATTTTTTGAAAAAATACAATTTAGAGGAAGATTTTAACAAATGTATCAACACCTTTACAGCATTTGATTTTAGAGATGAGGACGATGTTTTATGTCATAATGACTTGCACAAGGGTAATGTATTGGTTAACGGCGAAAAATTAAGCGGCATAATTGATTTTGGTGATGCTATATATACAAACTACAATATTGAATTTATATCAATATTTAAATGGCAGGAAGAAATTATTATTGATATAAAGCAAAAATATGAAGAAATAACCGGCAGAAAGTTAAACATAGAATTTATAACGTCCATTATAAAAATGGCGATATATTCAAAGATTAGCTACACAGAAGGAAATATTGACAAATATCTAAAAAGATTAGAGCTATTTACAGCAATTGAAGAACTGTTTAAAGAAGAAAATTCTCAATCATCTGAACAAAATAGACAAAAATTAAAAGTTTTATTTAATGATAAAATGGTAATTAGATTACATAAATAATATATATTTTTAGCTTGCATGATTATTTTTGCTCAGCAAAAAACCACCAATTAAATGGTGGTTATTGATTTTATATATTTATACCTTTTTCTATTGGTTTATTATTGTTTTTATTTTCAACATATTTAACCCAATTATTATTTTTTTCTTTGCTATTTTGACGTTCTATAGCTTCTTTAAATGAAACGCCTTGCTTATATATATCATTTGGCAAAGTTGTAATAAAAAAGTCTGTGTCTTGATTTTGTGCTTTTTTAATTCTACGTTGTTCAGCAAAGTAGAATTTAATTTTATTATCTTTTTTAAAGAAATCAATTTTATTTTTGATATGTTCAACATCGTTTCTTTTATCACAATCTATTGCGAATTGCGAAATATAATTTACTTTCAATTTCACTATGTTGGCGTTTATATCAAATCTTTCATTAAACTTGCTTTTAGCGTCTTCCCAATCTATTTTAAAGTTTTTGTCTAAGTCAATTAACACATCTTCGAAACCTGGTACGCGTAATTCTATTAGACAATCAGCCAGCTTATCAAATGATAAATCATCTATAATACTGTCTCCTTCAATTCCTAAATTGCCAATTAAATATTGTTTTTGCTCAGCTCCTAAATGATTAATCAAATATTGTTTTTTCTGCCTATCTAATAGATTATTTAAGTAATCATACTTATCTTGGCCATCAAATAAATATTGATTTACCCATCTAAGATAAAATAATTTTAAAATATTGCCGCCATAATGAATCTTTGAATGGAAATTAGTATTTATATATACTAAATCAGTTATTATATCTTTATCTAGTGTTACCGAAAAAATATTTGGATCACGGAAAAAAACAGTGAAACAAAAATCTTTATACGTATAAGTTGTATTTCCACTTTTAATATCATTATTAGATAACATTTTAATAAAAGCATCAAGTTCTTGCTTTATGGATTCATCGCTATTTTTAATAAATGTATAACATCTCTTAATATTATACAAATTATTCATAAGATTATTGTCCATAGCAGGTATTGTTTTTTCATAATCAGTAATAGCCTTATGAGAGCTTGTTAAATATTTTGAACATACATTAAGTTTTTTAGAGACTTCATTGTTGTCGTTATTGAATTTTTCTAACAACACCTGTTTTATTCTATTTTTATTGTCTTTAAAAAAATAATAGTCTATTTCATTAAGTATATCATATTCAGCAGGTTTTAATTTTCCAGGTGCAAATACATTACAAATTCTTTGAATTATATTATCTCTATTATTCTGCATTTGTTCCAATTGCATTTCGTATTGTCTAATAAATCCATTATATTCTTTAAGATCTTTTGCAATTGCATTATACAAAATTTTAAGCCCATCATTATTTTCCATTTTTTTAAATACCTTAATTAATAATACTAATATAGTATATATGATTTTTAGAACAAAGTCAAATTTTAATCAGAAAATTTTATTTTTAAATAGAGATACAATGTTAAATAGTTGTTGGTTTATATTATTTGACCAATTGATATCTTAATTTTTAATTTCTTTGTTTTTACATTTTTCAAGCTCTTTAAAAAAATCTTTGTGGCTAATTTGCCCTCCAAAACTGCAGCCATTTGTATTTTGTTTGTTAAATATTATATACTTTGGTATATATATACTATTTGGGTTTTCGTAAAAATTTTCTGCAATATTGTTGCTTTTTGTTATGTCAAGCTTCACTGCTATTATATCATCGCTGCTGAGATAATTCATTACGTCATAGTTTGAGAATACGGTTATGTTATTTAGATTGCATATCATGCACCACTTGGCTGTTATATTTATAAAAACTGTCTTGCCATCTTGTATGTATTTTTGAATTTCCTCCTGTGTTATTTTAGTTTTCCAGACAGTCTCATCCATTTTGTTTACAATGTCTTCTTTAAAAATTCTAACTGTTAAAATTGTTCCGGATATTGTTATAAAACTTACAAGTATTAAACGCTGCAGTGATTTTTTTACAAGCCTAAATTGTATTGGTATTATAGTCATAAAACATAGCAATATTATTGTTGGCTTTAATCCAATATTGGTGTATAAAATATATAGCAACCAAATTATTGTCAAAAATATTGATACAATTATTATGTTATGGATTATGTGCAATAATTTTTGCTTATTTCTTAAAAAATTTAATAGATTGGGATAGAATAATATTAATATGAATGGAGTTGCCATACCCAGTCCCATTGCTAAAAAGTTATAAAAAATATATAGATAACTATCATTTGTTAAAGAAAATGTAGCAACTGTTCCAATTATTGGCAATGAACATGGAGTTGCAAATAATACCATAAAAATAGCCGTGAGAAAGTTTTCAATGAATATGCCTTTATTTAATTTTTTTGAACCTTCATATTTCTTTTGTATGAAATTAATTATCCTTGTTGGATAATGTATATCAAAAAAGTTTAGTAAATTTAAAAAGAATAAAAATAGTAAAAATATAACAATTATTAAAAAATAAGGGTTTTGAAAATGAAATCCTAAATTAAAGGCTTTGCCTGCATGTTTAAATAGTATATTTATTATTGAAAATATTGAAAATATAAAGATTATGCCCAATGTTGTTGATAGGGATATAATTTTTAGATTTTTTTTGTTCTGAAGTGTCTGAGAATATTTTACTATATCATATATTTTTATTAGCATTATAGGCAAAATGCAGGGCATAACATTTAAGATTAAACCCGCAAAGAATGATAGTATAATATTATTCATAATTACTCTTGGTTATTAATTTTATAGACTTCGTATATTTTATTTTTAAAATAATCAATTTTTTTAAGTATAGTATCAAGATTTTCTTTTACTTTTACTAGTTTATCTAAATTTTCTTTATCTTTTGAGTGCTCAATGTAATTTTCTATTAGAGTGTTTGCAAGTTCTTTTATTTCGTCTATAATTGGATAAAGAATTTCCTTTTTTTGTTCTATTGTAATATCTTGACTCTGTTCAACGGTGTTAGCTAAACTATCAGCTATATCATAATATTCTGTTAATTTATTATAAACGTCAGCATCACCATCATAAAACATTGCACTACCTATTTGACTCTTTTATTAATCTATCTTTGTCCCGCTTCCAATCCCTTTCTTTTATATCACGTCTTTTATCATAAAGTTTTTTACCTTTTGCAATCGCTATTTTTAGCTTGGCAAGATTTCTATCATTTATATATAAAAGCAATGGAACAATGGTTGTACCTTTTGTTTTTATACTTCCAGCTATTTTATTAATCTCTTTTCTATGCAGCAAAAGTTTTCTTTTTCTATTGGTTTTATGATTAAAATATTTTGAAGACATTTCATAAACGGGAATATTCATATTAGATATATATATATCGCCATCATCATCTACAGAAATATAGCCTTCTTGAATATTTGCTCTGCCATTTCTTAAGGACTTTATTTCACTCCCCAATAATGAAATGCCAGCCTCATATTCATTTAGTATTTCATAATCATGTCTAGCTTTTTTATTTTGTGCTATTATCTTCATACTATTTTTTTAACTTTAATAAACTTTTAATATATTCATTTACGTTAAATTCTTGGAGATCATTAATGCCTTCTCCAACACCAATAGCATATATTGGTTTTTGAAATTCGCTTGCTATTGAAACTAAAATGCCGCCTTTTGCTGTTCCATCCATTTTGTTCATGATAATTCCAGAAATATCAAGAGTTTTACTAAATTCTTCAACCTGCGTTTTAGCATTTTGTCCAATAGATGCATCAAGCACCAATATATTTTCATCAACTCCCTTTTCGTCTATTTTCTTTAAAACACGCTGTATTTTTTGCAGCTCCTGCATTAAATTTACATTGTTTTGCATTCTGCCGGCCGTGTCTAAAAGCAATACATCATAACCCTCTTTTTTTGCTTTCTCCAGAGATTTATAGGCAACTGCTGATGGATCCATGCCTTCCTTATCAGCCTGAACCATATCAACAGCACAATTATTGCACCATTTTTGCAATTGGTCTACTGCGCCAGCCCTAAAAGTATCACAAGCGCCTATTAAAACCTTCTTTCCTTCATCTTTTAATATTTTTGCTATTTTGCCTATCACAGTTGTTTTGCCAACTCCATTTACACCAACAAACATTATTATATATGGTTTTCTTGAACTATCTATAGACAATTTTTTTTCAGAATCTTGCAAAAATTCTTTTAAATATTTAGATAGTATTAATTTTACATCGTCTATAGTTGAAACTCTATTATATTTGTTTTTTCTAAGTTCTGCCAAGACTTTATTAGTAATGTTAAGTCCTAAATCACTTGTAATTAAAAGTGCCTCCAATTCATCAAGTATATTTTCGTCAATTTTTTTTCCAGTAAATATGCTAAATAATCCCGTAGAAATTTTATTAGCACTTTTATCCAATTTATTCTCAATATTTGATGGTTTAAATATTGACATATTTCATTTGCATTATTTTCATACATAAATTATTACTATTCTTTTTTAAAAAAATCAACTAATTTTCTAAAAAGGAAAAAAATAAAGACTTAATTATAAAAAATTAAAATTAATTTAGTAAAAAACTATTTAGCTATTAAAAATAAATAATATGCTAAACCCCCTTGTTTCTTTATAAGAATAGATTAATATAAGGAGGTTTTAAAAATTAAGAATTATTATCTGCCATTTCTTTGCGGTCTGGTTTGTATACGCCCTCCTTCTTCATTTCTATGATCAGCTAAATGTCGTTGATGAAATCCTTGGTTTGGCTGCTGCACTTGATTCTGCATCATATTGTTTTGCTCGTGGGCAAATTGCTGATTTTGTTCTGCCATATTATTTTCTTCATGAGGCAATGCTTGATTTTGTACTCTTACAATCTGTTGAAGATTATCTAGCTCTAAAAATTCTTCCTGTGCCTCTTCTGATATTTCTCCTATTTCTTCACATATTCTTCCCTGTTGATCATTCTGCTGCTGACTTTCTTGCATATTTATGCCAAATTTTTGCAATATTGCCTCTTTATTGCTTTTAATTTCTTTTCCTATATATTGGCCATTTAAATTTTTATTTTGTCTAAGAAAGTCAAATAAATATTTATTTTGTTCTCTAAATCTTTTAGCTATTTCATTAGGTTCGTGATATCGTCCAATCAAATAATTATAGTAGCTAGTTTTTAAAGTCGCTATATCAACATCTTTATCACATCTTTTTTTAAAAACTATTTTTATAACATCCCAATCTATTTTTGCATCAATAACATTTTGTCTATTTTCAGGATTTTCTAATGTTTCAAATGCATATCTTTTATAATCTCTTACCAATTGTGGAATAATATTTATACGTTCTTCTTCGCTAATTCTTTCTAAAAGGACTGTTGAAAATTTTGTATATATCTTTATAATGTTACCACTAGTAAACTTTCTATAGTTACTTTAAAAATCCATAAATTCCCTGTCTGTTAGAAGAATACCGCTATAATTTTTTTTATCAATGTCTGTTTTATTATCTATACAAACCAAACATATTTCTGCAGAATCATCTATATTGCTATTTAATTTTCTATATTTCAAAAAGTTCTCATACATTGTATTAGCTCTTCTGGATCCGTCTGTTTCTCCATCTGTTTCAATAAACGCATTTCTTATATTATTTCGCTTTTCCATAAATAAGTTATAGGACAAATTAGCTATAAATTCATTTTCTCTTTTTTTATTTATTTTTCTATTTGTTTCTCCTGAACGAATATGATTTAATAATAAATTAAGAAAGTTCAATTCTATATTATAATCATTCATTTATTTAAATTTTTTTAAATATATTTTATTATATCTATTTTTTAATACAATTCAATATTTTTATAAAAAATTGCTAAAATTTTATAAATAAAGGTGAAGCCATTCATAATGGAGGCTGTGCAAAGAAGAATGGCTTCATATTTTATTACAATATTTACTTTTGAAAATTGGGGCTTTCGCCCCTTTTTGCGCATAATAATTGATTAATCGTGAATGATTAATTTTTGATATATCTACCGGCCATTGCCTTGTAGACCATATTTTCATATTTTATGTATTGATACTTGTTTTGTATCAAAGTTAATTTTGAATTATTTTCCGTATTTAGTGCCTCCAAATAGTCAATTAATTGTATTTTTCCACTATTGTATCTATCCCTATAATATTTTGTGATTTTTACACTGTCATTGTAATTTTTTTCTGAGTTCTCAAATATGTTTTCACTATTTGAATAGCTTACATAGTAGTAGGCAACTTCGTTTAGGGCAATGTTTAAAGTGTCTCTAAAATCAAATAATGCTATTTGATAATCAGTTTCTGAAATTTTAATATTGCTTCTAACTCTTGCCCAATCTAGGAAAGGTAAAGAAATAGAAATGTTGCCCAATATATTGCCGAAATCAAATGTGTCATCAACTTTATCAGCCGAAGAACTGATTACGCCCTGTATTGTTATGGAAGGATACCAATTTTTATCCTGAGCCTTTAAATTTTTGAAAGCTTCTTCCAGCCTATATTGGCTTGCCTTTAAATCTGGACGTTCTGCAAGAACAGATAAAGGCACATCTATGTCAACCCCTATATTTTTTACGTCCAATATGTCATCAAACTTTATGTCAAGCTTTTGATCAGGTCTGAGGTTTAATAAAACTCTCATACTTTGTTCAATTTCTCTATATTGAGTTTTGAGGTCTAAAAGAGTATTTTTTGCTGTTGATACGCTCTGCTGTGCCTGCAATAATTCAAGCGAATCTACAGAACCTTTAGTATATTTTTCCTGTATTAAAGAATATATTTGCTCATAATTTTTTAAACTGTTTTCGGTTGCAGTAATTGAATTATTTAGGTATAGCATATTGTAATATAGATCTATTACGCTGTTTACCAATGTCAATTTTGCATTTTCTCTATCCATTACGGTTGCTTTATATTCAAACTCCTGCGCATTTTTTGCATCACGAATTTTGCCATACAGGTCTATTTCGTAGCTTATGCCCAATTCACCGGAAAAGCTATTTGAAAAACCATCGCTGGTATATATATCTCTATCGCTTGAAGCATCAAGACTTCCATTTAGAGTTGGAAATAAATCAGCCCTGACTAAATTTAATCTATACAGCTCTTTATTAACATTTAAAGCACTTTGAATATAGTCTATATTGTTTTTAAGGGCAAAAGTGATTAATCTATCCAATTCTTTATTGTTATAATCTTTCCACCATTCTGTATCAACGGTGTATTGCTCTGAAATTTCTTCTTTATCATAGTTGAGTTCTTCTGATAAATCTATTGGTTTATACTTTGAAGAAACACAGCCGAACATTAAAGAAAATAAACTTAAATATAATATTTTATTTTTCATAATTACTCCCTTGCTAATGCATCTATTGGATTAAGGTTTGAAGCGTTCTTTGCTGGCATATAGCCGAATATTATACCTATAGCGGAAGAACAGATCAAAGCTAAAATAATTGATGTTGTTGAAAATTTCATTGTAAAATCTTCGGAGAAGGTGTTAAATCCAAGTCCTATCAATCCTGATAAAACAACACCTAAAAAACCGCCAATAATACATATTAAAATCGCCTCTATTAAAAATTGTTCAAGAATGTTGTGCTGCTTAGCACCAATCGCCATTCTTATACCAATTTCTTTTGTTCTTTCCGTAACGGAAACCAACATTATATTCATAACGCCTATACCTCCTACGATTAATGAAATTACAGCTATACATGAAATTAACAGTGTCATTGTGTTGGTTGTTTCTTCTATTGTCTGTTTTATACTATCACTATTAATCATGAAGAAATCTTTTTTTCTATGGGAAGCCGTCAATATTTTTTCAATACTAGCCTCTGCTACCTGCGAATTTACAGCATCCGAAACTTTTACAGTTATAGAGTTTATATCATCACCGCCAATAACCTTACGCATTGCAGTCGTATATGGCGTAAAAAGCGTTATAACTTCGGAACTAGGACCCGTATTTTTATCTTTTTCCAGCACGCCAATAATTTGCAAAGGCTTTCTGTTGAATATTATGACTTTGCCAACCGGGTTTGGATCATCAGCAAACAATTCATTTTTTGCATTATGATCAATAACAACTACTGAAGAAACCCTGTCTACATCCTCCTTGGTAAACGGCCTTCCAGATTGAAAAGTTTTTCCAAACACGTCAAAGTATTGATAACCAACGCCCCTCAGAGTGGCTGTTACAGTATCATTTCCGTATAAAAGGTTTGCGCTTGATGAAATATTAGGTGTTGCACTGTCTATAAAGCCCTGCTGTGCTAAATAATCAGAGTCTGCTATCTTTAAACTTTTTACTTTTCCAGAACGCAAATCACCAAAACCAGTTCCCGGCAAAATTGTAATAGTATTTGTTCCCATTGAGCTTATATTTTCCATAACTTTAGCCTGAGAACCATTACCTAAAGCAACAACGGATACAACTGACGCAATACCAATAATAATACCCAACATTGTCAAAAGGGATCTCATTTTATGGGAAAGTATTGCCTGAATTGACATCTTAAAGGCCTCTGAAAATCTATATTTCAAATAGCCCATTTTTGTTCTTTTTACATTTTTAACCTCATCTACCAATTCATAGAAATCTTGTGATTTTCTAGTATCAGACAGAATTTCGCCATCCTTTATTTCTATAATTCTGCTAGCCTGTGCAGCTATTTTTTTATCGTGGGTTACAAGAATTATTGTATGGCCTTTTTTATAAAGATCCTTTATAATTTCCATAACCATTTCACCGCTTTTTGAATCCAAAGCACCCGTAGGTTCATCAGCCAATATTATTTCACCGCCATTCATAAGTGCACGGGCTATACTGACCCTCTGCTGCTGTCCACCGGACAATTCACTTGGTTTGTTATTCAACCTATTGCCCAAATCTAAATTTTGAAGTATCTGAATAGCTCTTGCATTTCTGCTTTCAAAATCCAATCCAGAATATACAGCAGGCAAAGCTGCATTTTCCGTTGCATTTAAATTAGTTAAAAGATTATATCTTTGAAATATAAAACCAAATGTTCTACATCTCATTTCCGCCAATAAATCTTTATCCATATGGGCAACATCAACACCATTTATAGTATAGGTTCCGGATGTTGGGCTATCAAGACATCCAATAATGTTCATAAGCGTTGATTTTCCTGAACCAGATTGTCCAATTATTGCCACAAAATCGCCCTTTCTGACCGAAAAATTAATATTTTTCAGAACATGGACTCTGTTTTGTCCACTTCCGTAATATTTATTCAGGTCTTTAATTTCAATAATATTCATATCAATTATCTTCTCCTAGCGAATTTATTTACTTTCTCCATTATTTCAGCAGCAGATAATGACGACAATACAATTTCTTCACCTTCACTCAAACCGCTTTTTACTTCCAAAGTAGTATTATTTGCTATACCCGGTTCAATTCTTCGTTCTTCAACTTTTCCATCTTCCTTAAGAATATTTACATACAAACCACCGTCTTTTCTAAATACAGCCATTGTTGGTATTGTTAAAACATTTGTAGCACTACTGATATAAATAGTATTTTCAGTAGTCATACCTATTCTTAATTTTTCATCTTCATTATTTATATTAAATCTTCCATAGTAATAAACAGCTTCATCAGAACCAACAACGCCAGTATATTCAGCATTAGTTAACAATGTTAAAGCCGGATCAATAGATTTTAATGTTGCATCATGGCTTACAGTCTCGCCTAAAATTGTATAGCTAACTTTCAAACCAGGTCTAACGCTTGTAATGTCAGCTTCCGATATTTCCATCAAAACTTCCATTTTTGTTAAATCAGCCATTTGAACAATAGTTGGCGTAGTCATTGCTGAGTTTACAGTCTGACCTTGATCTACAGGCACTGACACAATAGTTCCATCTATTGGTGCAACAATTGTCGTATAGCCTAAGTTTGTCTCAGCCGTGCTTAAATTAATTTCTGTCTGTTTAATCAAAGACTTAATATCGGCTAAATTAGATCTAGCTGTTGCATAAACATTTTCAAAATTTTCAAAATCTTCTCTTGAAGTTGCATTCTTTTTTAATAATGATTTAGATCTTTCGTATTGCTTTTTTGCTATATTGTAGGCAGTTTGAGCAGACCTTAACTGAGCATTATAGCTTTCTAGCTGAGCCTTATATACATCAACTTCATTCTGTTGAGTTGTTGAATCTATTTGAGCTATTAAATCACCTTTTTTAACCTTTTGTCCCAATTCCACATAAAGTTTTTCAATTTCACCAGACACCTGAGCACCGACATCAACAAGATTAATCGCAGCAACCTCTCCTGTCGCGCTTACAGTCTTTTCAATATTTCCCCTAACAACCTTTTGAGTCATATAGGTTATATCGTTTTTTGGTGCAAAATATTTATATCCCGAATATCCAAGAACTGCTGCAATTACACCATAAACAGCCATTTTTGTCTTACTAATTTTCTTAAAGTTTATCATAGATTTAAAAATTTTCCTCCACTATTTTATTAATAGTTTTTAAAGCTTTTCCAAATTCTTCAACATCCTTATCATTCATGCCATCAAGCACCTTAAGAATTGCTTTCTTAACACTAACCATCACAATCTTAAGCATTTTGTCTCCTTTTTCAGAAACTGAATAATAGGTATTTCTTCTGTCGTTTGAATCAATTTCTCTTTTAATAAGTCCTTCTTTTTCAAGATTGTTAAACATAATACACAAACTTTGAGGTGAAGAACCTGTATCTTCTGCAATATCTTTTAGTTTTGATTTACCAGCCAACCTTAAACTTATTAATGTTGAAAGTTTTTGCCTGCTGACATTGATAGCACCAACAGAATTTTCTATTCTTTTTTTAATTCTATAGCTGCTCTGTATCTGCTTTTCAAACTCATCAACAACTTCATTTCTGTTCATTTTGTAAAAACTTTTAATTATTAAAATATTTAACAATTAAATAATTTAATAATTAATTTTGTTATTGTCAAGCAAAATATGACAAATTATTACTTTTAATTTTAATGAACATTTAAATAAATATTTATAAATATTTATTTGTTGACTTTTATAAAAATACTTTTATATTTAAATATATGTTTAAATGTTTAATTAATACTATGAAAAAAATTTTTAGAATTGAAACTTTGGACTGTGCCAACTGCGCCAATAAAATTGAGGAAAAAATTAAAAAAATAAATGGCGTTGTTGATGCCTCAATCAACTTTTTATCCGGCAAATTTTATCTAGAGGCAAACGATGATTCATTTGATAAAATTTTTACAGAATGTAAAAAAATCATACATGACGAAGACTCTGATTTAGAAATTATTGAGGCATAATATGAATAAAAAATTGAAAAAACTTCTCTTTAGAATTATATGCTCTGGATTAATATTTATAGCCGCTCTAGTATTTTGCAAGAACACAATGTTTGAACTGCCAATTTTTATTATAAGTTATTTAATAATAGGCTACGATATATTGCTTAAATCTTTCAAAAACATAAGGCGAGGCAATATTTTTGATGAAAATTTTTTAATGATGATAGCAACTTTTGGCGCTTTTGCATTGGGTGACTATACAGAGGCCGTTGTTATAATGTTATTTTATCAGATTGGCGAATTTTTTCAAGGGTATGCCGTCAATCGTTCTAGAAAATCAATAGCTGAATTGATGGATATAAGGCCCGACTATGCCAATATAAAGATAAATGGACACTTTGAAAAAGTTAGTCCCAACAAAGTTTCCATTGGCGACACAATTCTTGTCAAACCCGGTGAAAAAGTACCATTAGACGGCGTGGTTATTGATGGTGTCTCAAGTATAAATACATCAGCCTTAACAGGTGAATCATTGCCTCAAGATATTGGAGTAAACGACGAAATTTTAAGCGGCTCAGTAAACATATCTGGAGTTTTAGAAATAAAAGTTTTAAAAAATTTCTCAGAATCAACCGTATCAAAAATTTTAGATTTAGTTGAAAACGCAACCTCTAGAAAGGCAAACATTGAAAATTTCATAACAAAATTTGCAAGATACTATACTTCAATAGTTGTAGCAATAGCCGCATTACTTGCAGTTGTTCCTCCATTACTCATAGCCAATGAAACATTTTCCACATGGATTTATAGGGCTATAATATTTTTAGTACTATCTTGTCCCTGCGCTTTAGTAATATCCGTTCCCTTAAGTTTTTTCGGCGGTTTAGGTGCAAGTTCTAGATCTGGAATACTAATAAAAGGCAGCAATTTCATAGAGGCTTTAGCAAAAACAAAATACTTTGTATTTGATAAGACAGGAACAATAACTAAAGGAAACTTTAAAGTTATATCAATACACCCGTCATCCATTTCAAACGATGAACTTTTAGAAATTACAGCATACGCAGAATCATATTCTCATCATCCAATCGCAGAATCCATAAAAAATGAATATGGAAAAGACATTGACTCATCTAAAGTCAAAAATATTGCTGATATACAAGGTTTTGGCGTTAAAGCAAAAATTGGCGACAATGACGTTTATGTTGGCAATTCAAAATTAATGGAAACAATTGGAATAAAATATGACAGCATTAAAGAAATCGGCACAATTGTCCACGTAGCTATAAACAACAACTATGCCGGTTATTTTATAATAAGCGATGAAATCAAAACTGACGCCTTTAACACTATGAAAAAACTTTACAGCATAGGCGTCAAGGACATTATAATGCTAACAGGAGACAAAAGTGACGTTGCCAACGCCATAGCTCAAAAAGTCTGCATCAGCAATGTCTGCAGCGAACTTTTACCATCCGACAAAGTTCAAAAGATTGAAGACATAATAAACAAAAAACCAGACAGCGAAAAATTAGCTTTTGTAGGCGACGGCATAAACGATGCGCCAGTTCTTGCAAGAGCTGATATAGGCATAGCCATGGGCGGTATTGGATCCGATGCCGCCATTGAAGCTGCCGATGTAGTCATAATGGACGATGAACTCACAAAAATACCAACAGCAATAGAAATTTCAAAAAAAACTCTAGCAATCGCAAAACAGAATATAATTTTTGCCATAGGAGTCAAACTAATTGTACTAGCATTAGGAGCTTTTGGCTACGCTTCAATATGGGCTGCAATTTTTGCTGATGTCGGGGTATCAGTTATCGCAATTCTAAATTCTATTAGAACATTATATTTAGGAAAACATATAGAAATTGAAAATTGAAAATTGAAAATTAAGTTTCAATAAAACTTTTATATTTAATTATTTAATTGTAATAGAGATATCACGGATAAACAGTTGATTGACAAGGACTTAAAAAATATAAATTGAAAATTACACCTGCGGTGAGTTATACAATAAAGAAATTGAAAATTGAAAATTGAAAATTGAAAATTAGCCTTCGGCAGAGAATCATATAGAAATTGAAAATTGAAAATTGAAAATTAAGTTTTAATAAAACTTTTATATTTA
>CALXXG010000119.1 GCA_944392625.1 uncultured Rickettsiales bacterium | reverse complement strand
CCAAAAAAGTATCTAAAAATAATTTTAATATTTTAAGGTATCTAAAAAATCTTATTTTACAAGATTTTTTCTATCTTCCACAACAATTTTTATACTTTTTGCCCGAACCACAAGTAGTGGAAAATTTAGTATTATCAGTATTTATAATATTATCAATACTATTGATATTTCTGTGTTTAGAAAAATTAATGTAAAGAATATATATAGTATTTATTATATTATTTTTACTATTTTTGTTATATTTCTGGCAACAAATTGGCAACAATGTCGCCAACATATTTTTATTTACCATTAATGCTATGATCTGAAATATAATTTAAAAAAGCCTACTCAGTATATTTCATTGATAATATACCACGTAAGTTTCAGTTTGTCAAATTAATATATATAATTAGCTATTTCTTGTATAGTGTTAGAAAAAGTTATTTTTTCAAATATATCATTTGCATTTTTTCTAAATTTTTTAGAACTAGATATATAGTAATTTTCTGTTGTTTCTATATTATTATGTCCTAATATTCAGCAACATCTTTTATCTCTACCCCATTTCTTAATATTTTTGTGGCATAACTAAAAACTCTTGTATCTTTGACAGCTCCTAAATATTTATTTTATGTTTTATATCATTATTTTTATTATTATCTAGAATTTAATGAGTTTTTTAATAAAGTAATAGAAAATCTATATAATATGTACAAAAATATATTTATATTATAAAAAAATAGAGGATTTTCAAAATAAAATTTAATTTTCCTCTATTTTTATGATTATAGTATATATTCTATAACTTAATTAGATGTTGTTTTATTTACTGGATACACTGTAACATATTCTTCTGTTGCATTTTCTTGATAATATATCCAATCAGAACAATCCTTGCAAGCTCCTTTATATATATGGTTTCGTAAATCAGAAATTAATTGATCTAAATTCCCATTTTCAACTAATTTTTTTACAGAATAGTCATAATCCCTTAAATTCCCCAAAGAATTTCTGGCTAAAAAATCACAACAGCAAGTTATAACTTCACAATTACTAAGAATTATTATATTACGTTTTAATCCCTTGCACTCTCCTCTTTCATATGTACTAAAATCTCTACTTTTAGGATTTAAATCCATTTCTATACTATGGGCTCTATTAGTAAAATTATGGAATGCGACATTAATCCCACGATTATGAAAATATTTAATAAATTCTTCTCTATCTAAATTAGTTCCTGTATCTATCATAACAGCTTGAAGTTCAGTGTTAGCATGTGTCTTATCAACATACTTTTTCAAGTTATCCAAATTATTTAAAACTTTAGATAAATTATCAATTCCTCTTATTTGTTTATATACTGATGGATTTAAAGTTCCAACTGATACAACAATATAATTCATACCTGAGTCTACAATTTTTTCTATATTTTCTTCATTTAATAACGCACCATTAGTGGATATTCTAGTCTTAAGTCCTTTACTCTGCATATATTTTACCCTATCAAAAAAGTAAGGATCTACTAGTGGTTCGCCATTAAGATCAAGCCAAATAGGCTTTTTGTGAAATAACTCAATATTTCTATCGACTATTTTATAAAACTCTTCAATATTCATATTACAATTTCTTGTTCTTTTAACACATATTGGACAAGCATAATTACATTTACTTGTTGTTTCGATATATTTTATAACTATTTCATCATTCATTTTTCTACTCCTTTATTAAAATATTTATATAATTTATTATTTCATTTATTGCATCTTTTCTACCTTCTTTAAGTTTATTACGTTCTATATCTGATAACTCCCAAAAGTTAATTACTTTTGGAATATCTGATATTAATAATAATGATACAAATCTATTATTTCTTTCAATTGCCGTTTTTGCACAATAAGTAGTTTCCATATCTACAACATCACAATTTTCATTCCTAGCAAATTCACAATATTTCTTTTCAATTTCACCAAGTAAACATGGAGAATAGCCACATTTTACCATTTCTTTTTTTCCTATTGTATTAAGTTTTGAAATTTCTCCATACTCATCTTCAGCTAATATAACTTCTACAAAACTTCCAATCTCATATTTTTTATTTAGACTTCCTGCTAAACCAAAAAACAAAATATTAATATTGGAAAACAATTCAATTATATCCTTGGAAGCAATTCCTTGTGGTGATAAAATTAATATTCCCCTTTTATCTTCTTCATAATTAAGTCTAAAAATGCAATTTTCAAAAAAGCCATTATCATATTTTTCTTTTATATCTAACCTTTTACATAATTTATAAAATGTTGAAGGCAGTGGTGTTATAACTACTATAGATATATTAATTGGAATATGGCCTAACATAATTTTTTTTATTTTATTTATCTTTTCCTTCATTTTATAAAATCTCAACTCCAAATTAATTTATTGATTATATCAGGTTTTATTAATCCATTTGGAACTTTAATTTCCTGACTCTTAAATTTTTCAACAACATTATTTATAGCTATATTGACAAGTGGAGGTGTAATTACACATTCTCTTCTATCTGTTAGGCAATTGAATCTTTTCATTCCATCAAAAGGACATCCTCCTCCACAACATGATAATGCAATACATTTTGAACAATTAGATTTTTTGTCTTTTGCCAATTCTATTGGTGAATTTTTATCAAGTAATTCATTCGTAACACGTAATTTTAAATTATCGTTTTCATTATCAATTTTTGAGCATCTTATAATTGATTTATCTGGTAAAATTGTTGTCTGAGTAGTATGTAATCCACATGAAAATTTCTTAACTTTTCCTTCACACAAAGGATTTAATCTCCATTTTAATTGAGGAATCTCTGCTTTTAATTTTTTTCTATTTTTATAAAGTTCTAATAACACATCTCTAAATTCTTCTGCTAATCCATTATTTTTATAATCTGGTGTCCAATGTGGAAGATTATATCCAATTCTTATTGGTGAATATTTTTCATCTAATTTAAAAATCATATCTGCTGCTCTATTAACTGTTTCTGGAGTAGCAACCATAAAAATACCAAATTTAACATTATATTCTTTTAATAAATTTATGCCTGTTATAATATCTGGATACATAAATTCTTTATTAGTATATACCCTATTAACATTATCTTCAAATTCTGGGCCATCTAACGAAATATATACTTTAACATTCGATTCTGAAAACTTTTTAGCCATTTCTTTTGTTAT
>CALXXG010000118.1 GCA_944392625.1 uncultured Rickettsiales bacterium | reverse complement strand
GAAATACTATATATATTAAAGATACTCCAGATGTGATAAAACAAAAGGTTATGAGTATGTATACAGATCCAAATCATATAAGGGTTGAAGATCCAGGCAAAGTTGAAGGCAATGTTGTCTTTACATACTTAGACATTTTTGATCCAAACAAAGAAGAATTAGCAGAACTAAAAAATCACTACAAAAAAGGTGGTCTTGGAGACGTTAAACTTAAAAGACGACTTATAGATTTAATAGTTGCAAAACTTGAACCATTCCAAAAAGTTAGAAAAGAATATGAAAGCAACATGGATGAAGTTATTAAAATAGTTAAAAACGGAAACGAAAAAGCTAGAGAAAAAGCTTCTTGTACACTTTATGAAGTAAGAGAATCAGTTGGAATTAATTACTTTAAATAAATATGGAAAATAAACTTGTATTTTAAAAGCAACTGATACTTTACTACATTCAGCGATTAATTGTTGAAAATGGTGCCGTAACAAGGATTCGAACCCTGGACCTACTGATTACAAGTCAGTTGCTCTACCAGCTGAGCTATTACGGCAACGTTATTGATTTTAAAAGCTTCTTTTTATATTGTCAAGTAATTTTTAATATTTTTAATAGCACTAAAACTAAAATTATATTTATATAATAAGAATAATGAATATTAATAATTAAAAACTTTATTAAAAAAATTAAGTTAAATAAAAGCTTACCTATAAATTAGTAAGCTTTATTTTATTTTATATTATCTATTTATATATTCTTTTAGACTTTCCAAACTATTGATAGTAAAAGTTTTTATATTAGGTGTAGTTTTGGAAACCATACCAGTCAAAACTTTACCTGGACCAACTTCAACTATTTCTTCAACTCCTTTTTGTTCAAACAATAACATAGTTTCTCTCCACCTAACCCTACTAGTTATTTGCTTTAATAGACTTTCTTTAATTTGCTTTGGATCTGATATTTGATCGGCATATACATTTGCAATCAAAGGAACTTTTGGATTAAAGATTTTAACATCCTCTAGTGCTTTTTGCATATTCTCAACTGCTGGCTTCATTAATTCTGAATGAAAAGCCCCACTAACTTGAAGTTTTATGGCCCTTTTAATTTTTATTTCTGTAGCTATTTTAACGGCTTCATCTATAGATTTTTCATTTCCACTTAAAACTATTTGTCCAACTGTATTGTCATTTGCTACCTGGCATATCTCACCATCTTGTTTAGCCTTATTTGCAATCTCTTCAGCTTGTTCTATAGTTGCACCAACAAGAGCTACCATAGCACCTTTATTATGTTTACCAGCATTTGCAAAACTTTCTCCTCTAATTTTTAACAATTTTGCTGTGTCCGATAATGTTATAGCTTCGCTTGCACATAATGCTGAATATTCGCCTAAAGAATGCCCTGCTACAAAACTACATAATTCTTGAATATTTTTACCGGACTCTTTTTCTAATACTTTTAAAATGGCAATTGAAACACACATGATTGCAGGTTGCGCATTTTCAGTTTGTGTCAATAATTCTTGTGGACCTTCAAAAATAATTTTTGATAATTTTTTTTCTAAAGTATTATCAACTTCTTCAAATACTTCTTTAGCTACGTCAAAATTATCATATAAATCTTTTCCCATACCAACGGTTTGAGAACCTTGTCCAGGAAATACAAAAGCTTTATTCATATTGTTTTATTTTTAATAAACGTAATATAAATAATAATACCATTTTTAAAATCTTCAAGAAAAATTTATATATACAAATAGTTGTATTATTTATAAAATTTAAAAATAATTAAACTATTTATTAATAATAAAAGTTTTTAAAAACACAAATATTATTTTACAATTTTGTTAATTTTAAATTTACCACTGTTTTTTATAATTAAGTTTTATAGCAACATTTTCTAGACTTTCTTGTAATTTTAAAATAAATTTTTTGAAATCTTTTAAATTAAGCTCTAAAACTTCATCCCAACTAAATTTTGTCAACATAAGATTTCTATTTTTTATATTATCAATTTTAATATCTTTAAAAATTTCAATATTTTTTATAATATTAAATTCATTTACTAAATTATCATAAAATTCCTTTCTCTCATCTTTGAAAATCGCGTCTATATTTGGGTTGTCTTTGAAAAATTTTTTATTAGCATACGTAATACGTTTATTTTGTTTTATATCAAATATTATAATTTCCAATATAATGCAAACTTTAAAATTTCTTAATCTGACTGCTGGCAGCAAAACTAATTTTTGATTTATATGTTTTAAATTGTATTCATGATTTTTAAAATCTTTAAATAAAAATGACGGCTTAATGTTTAAATTAAATTCTGGGTGTCCCATTGCATTTGATTTCCAAATCTCATAGTTATATGAATCTTCTTTATAAAATTTGTTTTTCTTTCCTGTTTTGATTTCTCCAAATATAAATTCACCAATAGAGTTTATAATTTCTAATCCATCATATCCATATTCATTAGTTAATTTTACTAAATCATTGAGTTTTGTATTTTCAATTATATATTTTTATATTTTATCCTTAAAATTTTTCTTCTCAATAATCTTTTCTTTCCATTGCTCTATTATTATATTATTTGTGCTTACACTTTCTAAACATTTAAAAATATTTTCAAAATCAATAGTTTTATCATTTAATAATTCATAGCTATTAAGACTTCCGGTTTTAAAATAAACGGGAACAATATTACTCAAGAAAATATCTTTTAGGCTATTATAATTTATTTTGTTATTGTTTATATCTATTTCAGGAATATTTCTTTTTTGAAATTCTTTAATATAAAAAGCCAATTGATCATATTTGCTTTCATTTGCATAGATTTTATCTTCTATTATCAATATAAAAGAATCTTTCGTATTATTTTCATTTACAAATATCATAAGAACATCAATTTTAATAAACTGTTTATACGAATAGATTTTGAAATTTTTGTAATTTTCTTCATTTATAAAACGATTTTGTGTAAAAAGTTTTAAAAAATTTCTAGCTAATTTTCCTTCATTCGTATCTGTATTTGCAAAATTCAATAGATAAAATAAAAAAGCATCCTGTGTTAATTCAGAAGTTCCATACGTAAAAATATTATTATTCATTTTATATATTATAAATTTTTATTAAATATACAAAGTTTATAAAAAAATATTTATATTTTTACCATAAAAAAAGGCATAAAAATCATAATATATTATGTATTAAATTTACTTAAGAACTTTCTTTTTTCGTCAGAGCTCATTTCTGCTAGTTTATTAAATATATTTGTTATACAATTAAGCGTGCCAATATCTATTGAAGATAGTTTAAAAAACTCAACCGGCTCTACATCTAAATATTCCGCAATTTTGTATATACTGTCAAGTCGTGCTGGAAATTTTCCATTTTCTATATTGGAAATAGTATTTATATTTAAGCCGACAGCAAATGCTAGATCTTTTTGTTTGATACTTTTTTTGTCTTTTCTAATGCGTTTAATGTTACTGCCTACTTTTTTTAAAAATTCATTCATATTTATTCTTAATTTATTCACATTTATATTGTTGAAAATAAAAATGAAATTGACAAGTAAAATTTTATTATAAAAAATAAGAAAAAAATTATTATTTAAAGATGGGAAAAAATAATGAAATGAGGGTAAAGACATATATTGATAATGAAGGAAATGAATATAATTATTGCAATCCTTTATTTTGTGAACACCCAAAGGAAAAGAAAATAATTGTAAAAAAAATTTTATTTGAAAACCCAAACGACAGTGATACCTATACTCTTGCTGAAGTTAGCTATACAGATATAGCAGGAACAAGAGATTGTTTAGCATTTAGATGGAATATAACAACTGGAGAAAAAGAGAGAAATAAAAATAATAATCAACTATGTATTGGATATCCATACAGTCCTAAAAAAGATCCTCAATGGGTTATTTTGCCAAATATACTTAATTATTTAAAAAAATTTATTATGAAATAATATAAATCAGTTTTATTTAATAGAAATTATAAAAATTTTTAAAGTTAATATAAAACATTTTATAAAATATCACTACTTAGACTTTTAATGGCTATAAAAAAACATTTACTTTAAATTTTTTATATATTAAAATACTAACTGTTATTATTCTAAAAAAACAAATAAAGTAGATAAGATGAATTTAAGAAATATAGCAATTATTGCCCATGTGGACCATGGAAAGACTACCCTTGTGGATCAAATGTTAAAGCAAAGCGGCACTTTTAGAAGCAATGAAGCCGTAGCTGACAGAGTTATGGATAGTGGAGACCTTGAAAGAGAAAGAGGTATTACGATTTTAGCAAAAGTTACATCAGTTGAACATAATGGAACTAGAATAAATATAGTTGATACTCCAGGACACGCTGATTTTGGAGGTGAAGTTGAGCGTATTTTGTCAATGGTTGATGGTGTTGTGCTATTGGTTGACTCAGCAGAGGGACCTTTGCCACAAACTAAGTTTGTGCTTTCAAAAGCTTTGCATTTAGGTATTAGACCTATAGTTGTGATTAACAAAATTGATAGGCAGGATGCAAGACCTAATGAAGTTTTAGATGAAATTTTTGATTTGTTTGTAGCCTTAGGGGCAAATGATCAGCAGTTGGATTTTCCTGTTTTATATGCTGTCGGCAGAGAAGGATGGTGCACTGATGATCCAAATAAAAAAGGCGAAAATTTGGAACCTTTGTTTGATTTAATTTTAAAACACGTTCCTGCACCAAAAATAGAACAGGGTGATACATTTAAAATGCTTGCAACATCTTTAAGTGCAAACTCATTCCTAGGCAGAATTTTGACTGGTAAAATCTATTCTGGAAAAGTAAAAACTAACATGCAGGTTAAAGCACTTGATTTAAATGGAAATGTTGTTGAAAGAGGCAAAATTACAAAAATTCAAGCATTTAGGGGAATTAAAAAAGTTGATTTGGATGAGGCTGAGGCTGGCGATATAGTATCAATAGCAGGACTTTCAAAAGCATCTGTTTCTGATACAATATGCGATCCAAGCAATGAAGAAGTTATACAATCAACTCCTATTGATCCACCTACAATGTCTATTACTATTGGCGTAAATACATCGCCATTGGCTGGTCAAGAAGGTGATAAATTAACATCTAGATTAATTAGAGACAGACTATACGCTGAGGCAGAGACTAATGTTGCTATTAAAGTTGAGGATACTGACAGCACAGAAACTTTCCAAGTTAGCGGAAGAGGCGAATTACAATTGGGCGTTCTTATTGAAACTATGAGAAGAGAAGGTTTTGAGCTTACTGTTGGAAGACCTAAGGTTATTATGAAGGAAGAAAACGGCAAGAAATTAGAACCTTATGAGGAAGTAGTGATTGATGTTGATGATGAGTTTAGCGGAACTGTAGTTGAAAAACTCAGTAAAAGAAAAGGTGAATTAAAAGAAATGAAACCTTCTGGTGTTGGTAAGACAAGACTTGTCTTTATCATGCCTTCTAGGGGACTAATTGGCTATCAAAGTGAATTTTTAACAGATACTAGAGGAACTGGTATTCTGAATAGAATTTTTGATAGCTATCAAGAATATAAAGGCGAAATTCCTAACTTAAGAAAAGGCGTTCTAATTAGTATGGATAAAGGCGAGACTATACCTTATGCTTTGTTTGGCATTCAAGACAGAGGCATAATGTTTGTTGGACCTAAAGAAAAAGCGTATGAAGGTATGATTGTTGGAGAACATGCTAAGGATAATGATCTAGTTGTTAATGTTCAAAGAACAAAAAATTTGACAAATGTTAGATCTGTTGTATCAGATGAGCATATTGTTTTAACTCCTCCTGTTAGAATGACTCTTGAACAAATGATGACCTATATTCAAGATGATGAATATGTTGAAGTTACTCCTAAAAGTTTAAGACTAAGAAAGAAATACTTATCGGCAATTGAAAGAAAGAAATATTCAAGAGGACAGAAAGAAGAGGAATAATTATAGAATAAAAGTGTAGTTGTTAATCAATTACACTTTTAAAAAATATAATAATAAAATACTATTGAAATTTTCCTAAATAAAACCAATCATTTCCAATAACTGGATTACGATGAGGCATAATCATCAAACAATCCTCATCTGATTTTATAAATTCTCCGTCATCATATTTTGCAATAATTTCACCTTTTCTAACTTTATCTAAATGCTCCCAATTTTTTGTCATTTCTCCTTTTTTTGTTTTATAGAATATTTTTTCCATTTTGATATATTTAGGTAATGTCTTATCTATAGTTAATTGACAATCTGAAATATTCAAAAACGCCAATGAATTTAATATTGACATTTTTGCAACAGAAACGCTTTCTGGATTATTGTGATTACCGCATTCTATCGTAGTACAAATTTTATTCTTTTTAAATCCATATCCACATGTACTATTGTCTTCCTCATTAAATAGTTCATTCCATCCAATCATAATATGTTGAAAATTTTGTATTTTTACAAACTCTTTAACACTGCTTTTATTTACATCTAAAAATGCAAATTTTAAACCATCAGTTGGCATAGAATGTATATCAAGCAAGTAGTCACAATCATCAATATATTTCATAATTTTCTGTGAAATAACTTCTTCATATTTAACTGGAGAAGCAATAGTTTTAAAGGTTCTATTAAGATTAACATCTATAAATCTTTTATTTTGCCTGTAAGCTTCAGGATTGCAAATAGGAATAAATGTTACGCTTCCAGACTTTATATTGATTCTATTATTTTTTATATCTTCAATAACATTAATTATAGCCTTAGGCCCACATATTTCATCACCATGAATTGCTCCGAGTACCAATAAATTTTTACCTTTTTTAAAGCTATCAAATTTTATAATTTCCAACATAAATTCCCCATAAGTATTTATCTAAGAATAAAAAAAATATATTATTTTTCAATAATTTTATCTATTTTAAAATGGAAATATTTTTTTTATCAAATAATTGTATGAATTATTCTCTGAAATTTCTTTTATATCTGATAATTTCCATAGGAATTTCTTTTTTTGTTTTGTACTTAATAATTTTTTTATATTCTATGGCTTTTAATTATTTAAAGTTGTTTTTTTGCTATCTTTGCT